>JALDXK010000155.1:0-11233 GCA_032155105.1 Acidobacteriota bacterium | reverse complement strand
CTTCCAGCCCGCGAGCGTGACCGATGCGCTCGGGATTCTCGATCGTCACGGCGCCGATGCGTGGGTGATGGCGGGCGGGATGGACACGTTCGACTGGTTGAAGGACCGCATCAAGAAGCCGCGCGTGGTCGTCGACCTCGGCATGGTGAACGAGTTGCGCGGGATCAAGGACGCCGGCGGCGGCCTCGAGATCGGCGCCACCACCACGCTCACCACGATCGCCAACAACCCGCTGGTCAAGGAGCGGTTCCCGCTGCTGGCCGAGGCCGCCTTGATCGTCGCCTCGCCGCAGATCCGCAACCAGGGCACGCTGGGCGGCAACGTCTCGCAGGACGCGCGGTGCTGGTACTACCGCGCCGGCTGGCCGTGCTATCGCGCCGGCGGCAACATCTGCTACGCCGACACGCCGCAGGCGGTGAACCGCGAGCACGCGATCTTCAACGCCGATCGTTGTGTGGCGGTGAACCCGTCCGACACCGCGCCGGCGCTGATTGCGCTCGACGCGCAGTTCGTGATCAAGCGCGGCAGCGAGGAACGCGTCGTGCCGGCCGAGGAGTTCTTCATCGGCCCGGGCATCGACATCGAGCGCCTGACGATCCTCCGGCCCGGCGACCTGCTCACCGCGATTCGCCTGCCGGCCACGTGGGCGGGGAAGGGCCACTACTTCGAGAAGGTCCGCGACCGCATGGTGTGGGACTTCGCGCTGGTGAACATCGCGGCCGCGATCAACGCCTCAGGTTCGACGATCAGCGACGCGCGCATGGTGGTCAACGGCGTGGCGGCAACGCCGTACCGGCTGGCCGCCGTCGAGTCGTTCATCCGCGGCAAGTCGCGCGACAAGGCGACGGCCGATCAGGCGGCAGACATCGCCGTGCAGGGCGCAGTGACGCTGCGCCACAATGCCTATAAGGTGCCGCTGATGAAGGCGCTGGTGAAGCGGGCCATTCGTGGAGACGCTGAATGGACAACTTAGTCAGTTGGGCGCGCAGCCCGTGGGGTGAGTCGGTTCTCATCCACATCTCATGGGACCTGTTCTGGGCGTCTCTGGTCGGTGGTCTGCTGTTCCTCCTTGCGCACGGTGGCTACATGCTGTTCTCGCAGCATCACAAGCGGCCGTCCGATGAGGTCGATCGTCTCGAGGCGCAGCGCGCCGGCCTGCCGGCGCGCATCCAGCGTCACGGCTTCGTGGCGCGCGTGTTCCACTGGGTGATGGCTGCGTCGATGCTGGTGCTGCTGTTCACCGCGTTCCTGCCGATCATCGGGGTGCGGTTCGCGTGGGTGTATTGGCACTGGATGGCGGGCATCCTGCTGACCGCCTCGATCCTGTTCCACATCGTGCACGCCACGTTCTTCCTGGACTTCTGGTCGATCTGGGTCGGCCCGAAGGACATCCCGGAATTCAAGGCGGAGATGATGCGGGAGGTTGGCCACGAAGACGTGCCGGGACCGCGGCCAGGCAAGTACCCCCTCGGCAATCGCCTGTATCACCTCGCGGTGATGGTGGCGGGCCTGGGGGTGATCGCCACCGGTATCCTGATGATGTGGCGCGTCCGCACCGGCCTGGTCGATCGCAATCCCTACATCCTGTCCGACCCGGCGTGGGGCTTCACCTATGTGCTGCACGGCCTGATGGGCGTCGGGTTCGTGGGCCTCGTCATCGCGCACATCTACTTCGCCCTGCGTCCCGAGAAGCTGTGGATCACCAAGTCCATGATCTTCGGCACCATCAGCCGGCGCGACTACCTGACGCACCACGACCCGGATCGCTGGGTCGCGGAGGAGAGCCGGAAGTCGAATGTCGCCTGAGCAGGCGAAGGAAGAACTCTCGAAGCGCGCCGACGCGATCGAGGGCGGCTACGAAATGATGCTGGCGTACGCGGCGCAGGGCCTGGCCTCAGACCAGGGCGCCGCGAACTCCGCCCAGCTTCGCGATCACCTCACCCGATTCGACACGGCGCTGACGGGCCTGGCGCAGGCCTATCGCGATGCTGCCGCGGCGCTCGGCGTCGGTCCGAAGGACGCCCTCGAGGGCGTGCTGAAGACCGTCGAGGCCGACGCGGCCTTCACACAGTCGGCGTTGCGCCTGGTGCTGGGGCAGCCCGGCATCAGCTCGCAGATGATCGACAACCTCAACGCGTCGATCCACGTCCGCGCCCTGCTCACCGACGTGTTCGTCGTCGACGAGATCCTGAAAGCCTCGAAGCAGTCGTAGGGGCGGGACGTCCTTGTCCGCCGCAGCTTCAGCGAAGGCGGGACTCCCGCCCGGCCAGATCGGGCATCAGGAACGTCCGTTTCGCGAGCCCCGACGCCAGCAACTCCTTCGAATAGTACCGATCGAGGATCGACGGTTTCCATACCAGCAAATCGGGATGCGACGCCGCGAAGCCTTCCCACGTGTCGGCCGGGGTCGTGGCCTGGCGTTCCGCAATCAGGAGCAGGAACGCCCAGGTAATCGTCTCGTGATAGAGCCCCGTGGCGCCCTTGGCAACGGCGAACCGCTTGATGGCGGCGGCGAACTCGCCGAGCGCGCCCGGCATGCCGTATTGCCGCACGAACAGCCAGGCCACGTGCACGTGCTGCTCGTGGTGAAACTGGTCGGCCGGCAGGGTAGTGTTGATGAAGGCCTCGAGAAGGCCCTGGTGATCGTCAGCTGGCAGACGTGTGTGCACGGCCCTTCTCCTTCAGTTTGTGCGCGTGGGAGGCGTCGAGCGTCAGCCCGAACACTTTCTTCAACTCTGCGACCTTCCTGCGGGTCGGCGCCGAAAATGGCGCCTTGCCCTCGAAGGCATGGAGGACGATCCCCTCGAGCAGGTCGCCAAGGGTAAGATCCAGCGAATCGGCCAGCGCCTTGAGGACCTTCAGTAGGCGCTTTTCCATGCGCACGCCAGTCTGCACGCGCTCGACGATGAGCTCGTCCTTGGTTGGGCTGCCGACCTGTTTGCCCGTTGGCTTGATTTGTGACATAGGTAACTTGGTACCAATATACACCCAGTGAGCCCCGATGGCCAACACCACCACCACCGACGCCCCGACCGCGATCGCCTGGCTCAAGGCCCACGGCAGCAAGGCCTTCCGCGCCGGCCTGGCCCGCTACGGGCTGCCGGTGGAGAAGGCCTTCGGCCTGCCGGTAGGCGCCATCCAGAAGTACGGCAAGACGATCGGGACCGACCACGACCTCGCCCGGGCGTTATGGAACAGCGGCTGGACCGATGCCCGCATGCTGGCGTCGTTCGTCGGCGACCCGGCGAAGGTCACCGCCGCGGAAATGGACGCCTGGTGCCGCGACTTCGACAGCTGGGGCATCGTCGATACCGTGTGCTTCAAGCTGTGGGACCAGTCCCCGCACGCGTGGAAGAAGGCGAAGCAGTGGGCGACGCACCAGCCGGAGTTCGAGAAGCGCGCCGGCTTCGTGCTGATGGCGTGCCTGGCGGCTCACGACAGGGATGCGACCGACGGTGAGTTCCTGGCGCTCCTGCCGCTGATCGAGAAGGGTGCGAGCGACGAGCGGAACTTCGTCAAGAAAGGTGTCAGCTGGGCGTTGCGGCACATCGGCCACCGCAACGCGAAGCTGCACGCGGCGGCGATCAAGACGGCAACGCGATTGTCGAAATCATCAGACGCCGCTGAGCGGTGGGTGGGGAAGGACGCGCTGAGAGATCTCCAGCGCCCGGCGGTAATCAAAAAAGTCAAACGGCGGACCTGAAGGTCCGCCGCCACGTACGTAGGGGCGGGACTTCAGTCCCGCCCATCGCGCGCCGCCACGCCGCGAACGGCCGCGGCAATCATGCGGTTCAATGCCGCGATCGACAGGCCGCCCTCATCGGTCGGCGGAATCGTGGCGAAGCCGATCGCGGAGGCCTTCGGGTAGCGCTTGAAGATCTCCTCGAACAATCGGGCGAGCTGTTCGCTCGATGGACCGTTCGGCACCTTGTTGCCGTGCGCCATCACCTCGCGCGGATCGAGCACATCCATGTCGATGTGGATGTAGAGCTTGTCGCTCGTCCGGTTGAGGCGATCCATCTGCGTCCACACCGCCGGCGTCAGGTTGCGCAGGTCATCAACCGAGAGCTGCTCGATCCGCGAATCGTCCAGCAGCCGCTGTTCCAGCGGATCGGTGAGGCGCACGCCGCCCATCACGATGTTCAGGTCCGACATCGGCGGATCGAGCTTGGCGTCGCGGCGCATCACATGCAGCGCGCGGCCGGTGGCCACGGCAACGGGCATGCCGCCGAGCGAGCCGCTGCGCGTGGTTTCCGGCGTGTTGAAGTCCGGATGCGCGTCGAGCCACAGCATGCCAATTCGGAGCGGCTCGATCGTCGTTCCCGATCGCTGAAGGCCGGCGACGAGGCCTGGCATCGACGGGCAGGTGGCGAGCAGGCCGACGGTGAAGAAACCATCGCGTTCGTTCTTCGACACGATGTCCGCGAAGTGACCGAGGCTCATGCCGAGCTTCTTCCAGCCGCCGTACTCGGTCTCTTCGAGCGGTGTCAGCTGCGCCTTGTCGACCCGGATCGTGCCAACCCCGAGGTCCGACAGGATCTTCATGATGCCGCCATTGAGCATCGTGTCGGGCCCCTTCGACGGACCGTTGGGCCCAAGCGGTTGCTGCGCCAGCGCCACGCGGAGTTTGCCGGACGGACCGGCGTCCTTGTAGCGATTCTGCGCCGCCGGAGCGGCCGCGACGATGACGGCGATGACCAGTGTCAGGAAGCAACGCATGCCCGGTAGCTTATAGAATACCGGCCATGAAGCGGACACTTCTTCTTCTCGCCGTTGCTGGTTTCGTCGCCGGGCTGTCCACCGAAGCGCGGCAGCTTCGGCCACCCACCACCGCGGACTTTGGCCAGTGGGAATCGCTCGCCTTGCAGCCGCGCGCCGCGCAGGCGCCGCTCTCTCCGGACGGGAGGTGGATCGCCTACGGCATCAACCGATCCGACCGCAACAACGAGTTGCGCATCGCCAATGTCGCGAGCGGGCAAACGGTGGCCGCGGCGTTCGGCGATCAGCCGGCGTTCTCGGCCGATTCGAAATGGATCGCGTACGGCATTGCCATTTCAGAAGCCGAGGAAGCGAAGCTGCGCAAGGCCAAGAAGCCGCTGCATCGGAAGATGGGCCTGCGCAACCTGGCCAGCGGCGACGTCGTCATCTTCGACAGCACCGAGTCGTTCGCGTTCAACGCGAGCGGCACGCGGATAGCGATGAAGCGCTACGCCGCCGAATCGAAAGAGGAGGGCGACAAGGGCAACGAAGAACTCGATACGCCCAAGCCAGGCGCCACGCTGGTGGTGCGCGATGTGGCGAGCGGGACCGATACGACCTTCGGCAACGTCGCCGAGTTCTCATGGCAGAGCAAGGGAGAGCTCGTGGCGATGACCATCAGTGCGGAAGGAAAGTCCGGCAACGGCGTCCAGATCTTCAATCCAGCGACTGGTGCGCTTCGCGTGCTTGATTCCGCGGCGGCCTCGTATGGCGGCATCGCGTGGCGCAAGGACTCGGGCGACCTGGTTGTGCTGCGCTCGAAAGGCGATCCGACGCGCGACGGTCCGACGCAGACCGTTCTGGCGTGGACCGGGCTGGGTGAGGGCACGGGTCAATCGTTCACCTTCGATCCCAGCAGTACCGGAGGTCTTGGTGCAACGCGACGGATTCTGGCCGCCCGCCAGCCCGCCTGGTCCGAAGATGGCGCGCGCGTGTTTGTGGGCGTGGCGGAGTGGCACGCCAAACCTGGCCCGAAGAGCGAGGATGCGGATGACGCCGCCAGTGTTGACGTGTGGCATTGGAAGGACACCGTGGTCGTGCCGCGGCAGAAGAACCTCTTGCCGACGGCACGGACTGCAACTGTGTTGGCGGCGTGGAGCCTCGCCGATGGCCGGCTGACGGAGTTGGCAAAGGACCCGCTCGAAGATGTTCGGCCGATCAAGGGCCGTCCCACGTCGGCATTGGTCGTCGATCGCAAGGTCCATGCGATGGAACGAAGCATCGGTCGCGTGTATGCCGATGTCTCGATTGTCGAGCTCAGTACCGGCACCCGGACCAAGATCAAGGATCGCCTGGAAGATCAGTACGTCCAATCGAGCCCAGGTGGCCGCTACATCCTGTACGTGCTTGACGACCAGTATTGGACCGTCGACCTTGGCACTGGCGACCACACGAACATCACCAAGGCGATTGCGTCATCGTTCACCGACAAGCAGTCTGACGCGACGGTCAAGCAGAAGCCGCCGTTCGGCGTGGCCGGATGGGCCAAGGACGACAGCGCCGTGTGGCTGTATGACAAGTTCGATATCTGGTCGGTGTCGCCCGAGGGCACGAAGGCCACGCGCCTGACCGACGGCGCCGCCGAACAGGTCCGGCACCGCTATGTGCGCGTCGATCCTGATGCCGACTTCGTCGATCCGCGCGGATTCGTGTCGGTATTTGGCCTCTGGTCGAAGAAGTCCGGCCTGGCGCGCCTCGATGCCACTGGGCCGACCCCCAAAGTGGAACGCGCCGTGTGGCTCGACAAGTCCGTGATCGGGCTGAGTAAGGCGAAGCACGCCGATACGTTTGCGTACGTCGTCCAGGCGTTCGACGATTCGCCCGACTACTTCGTCGGCGACGCCGGCCTCGCCAACGCGAAGCAAGTCAGCCAGACCAACCCGTTCCAGTCGAACTATGCGTGGGGCCACGCCGAACTCGTCGAGTACAAGAGCGATCGTGGCGAGCGGCTGCAGGGCGTGCTGTCCTACCCGGCGGGCTATGAGCCCGGCAAGAAGTACCCGATGGTGGTCTACATGTACGAGCGTCTGTCGGACGGCTTGCACGCATATGCCTCGCCGTCGGAGCGCGCGCCGTATAACGCATCGGTGTTCACGAGCCGCGGCTACTTCTTCTTCCAGCCGGACATCGTCTTCCGGCCACGCGAACCGGGACTGTCGGTGATCGAGTGCGTGCTGCCGGCCGTGAAGGCCGTGATCGCCAAGGGGCACGTTGATGCGACGAAGGTCGGCGTGGTCGGCCACTCGTGGGGCGGTTTCGACGCGAGTTTCCTCGCGACGCATACCGATGTCTTTGCGGCGGCCATCGCGGGCGCGCCAATCACCAACCTGGTGAGCAACTACGGCAACTTCCACTGGAGCAACGGCATCGCCGAGACCGATCACATCGAGACGGGACAGCAGCGGATGGAAGTTCCGATCTACGCCGACCTGCAGGCCTACATCCGCAATTCAGCGGTCTTCGGCGTAGGGACGATGAAGACGCCGTTGCTGATCTCCGTAGGCGATCAGGACGGCACGGTGTTCTGGCACCAGGGGCTCGAACTCTATAACATTGCGCGTCGCGCCGGAAAGAACGTTGTCCTGGTGGCATACGGGGGCGAGGACCATGGGCTGCGGAAGAAACCCAACCAGGTCGACTATCACCACCGGATTCAACAGTGGTTCGATCACTACTTGAAGGGTGAGCCGGCAGAGTGGATCACCAACGGCCAGAGCGTGCTCGATCGCGAGCGTGAGTTGAAGAAAGGGAAGCCGGCGCCGCCCCAGAAGACGACCGCGTCGCCGTAGATCAGGATGGCAATGTCAATCGGGCCCGGCAGCCGCGCGTGTCCTTGTGGTTCTCCAACGTCAACGAACCGCCATGCCCTTCGGCGATCTGGCGGCACAACACCAGGCCGATGCCCGATCCGCCGGGCTTCGTGGTGAAGAACGGCACGAACAGGTTGGAGGTATTCGCCAGGCCCGGCCCCTCGTCGTCCACGACGATCTCGATGCCGGCGCGGGTCGTGCGCCAGCCGACGTGCACGGTGCCGCCGCCCACTTCGAGGCACGCGTCGGCCGCATTGCGGAGCAGGTTGATCAGCAGTTGCTCGAGCTGATCTGCATCGGCGTCGATCGTCACATCGGGACCGGGCTTCACGACCACCGGCACTCGAATGTCGAATGACGTCACGCGCTGAATCAGCGGCTTCAGCACCACCGGCGCGAGCTTCGGCGCCGGCAGCCGGGCGAGCCGCGCCGAGGCGCCGGTGAAGCGGCTCAAGGAATCCGTGCGCGACGCGATCACCTGCAAGCCTTTCTGCATGTCCTCGCGCCAGTCCTCCGGTTGAGGCGTGCGTTGCAGCAGGTTTTCGAGAGACCCGGCGATCGACTTGATCGGCCCAAGCGAGTTGCCCAGCTCGTGGCCGATGACGCGAATCAGCCGCTGCCACGCCTGGCGCTCCTGTTCCCGCAGCGGACGACTCACGTCCGACAGCACGAGCAGGTCATGCGGCAGCCCGCCAAGCCGGAACGTCGTCCGGCGCACTTCCCAGCGGCCCGGGCCGCCGCCGGGCGGGGAGATGTCGACCACGCGCGGCGCTTCGCCAAACCACTCGGCGAGCGCGAGTTCCTCGGCGGTGCGGCCGAGCATGTGTTCCATGCTCCTACCCATCAACCGCTCGCCGGTGCGATTGACGATGCGCAGGCGCTGCCCGGGATCGAAGGCGAACACCGCGACGTCGATCTGTTCCATCACCGTCCGCAGCAGGGCCGTGGCCTCGACGGCGCCGAGTCGCTGCTCGTGCAGTGTTTCGGCGAGCGCGTTGATCTCGATCAGCGCCGCGCCGAGCGGGTCGTCGGGGTTCGCGGTGCGGCCGCGGATCGAGAAGTCGTCTTCACGAAGCGCGGCCAGCAGGTTGGCGAGCGTCTGCAACGGCACCACCACGCGCGTGCGTACCGACGCGGCCAGTCCAAAGAGCGTCGACAGGATGATGACGCTGAGCGTCCACTGGACCTTGGCGGTGTAGGGTTCCGTCCAGAGGATCCACAGGGCGGTGAAGGCGCCGGGCACGCCGGCGCCGAGCGCGAGGAGGAAGATCTGCTGGTCGAGGCGAAGGCGCCGCCACACGGCTAGAGCTTATATCGCTCGAGGCGGCGATAGAGCGCGCTGCGCGACAGTCCGAGCGCCCGCGCGGCGTGGCTCACGTTGCCGAAGCGGGCCATCGCTTTCTTGATCAGGAACGCTTCGACCTCTTCGAGGCTCATGTCTTCGAGGCGCGCCGTCGACGCCCCGTCGACACGCAGCCCGAGATCGCTGGCGCGAACGGTGGGCCCTTGCGACATCAGCACCGCGCGCTCGACAGAGTGGTCCATCTCGCGCACGTTGCCGGGCCAGCGGTGATCCATCAGCACCTGCATCGCCGCAGGATCGAAGCCCGAGAGCGACTTGCGGTAGCGCTGCGCATGCTGCCGCAGGAAATGCTTGGCAAGCAGCGGGATGTCCTCGCGCCGATCGCGCAGCGGCGGCAGGTGAATCTCGATCGTGTTCAGCCGGAAGTAGAGGTCCTGCCTGAACCGGCCGGCCTCGACTTCGGCGTTGAGATCGGCGTTGGTGGCGGAAATCAGCCGCACGCTGACCTTGCGCGTCTTCGAGGAACCGAGCCGCTCGAATTCGCCGGTCTCGATCACGCGCAGCAGCTTCTGCTGCTGCGTCATCGGCACGTTGGCGATCTCGTCGAGGAACAGCGTGCTGCCGTCCGCGACCTCGAAGCGGCCGACGCGATCGGCCTTGGCGTCGGTGAACGCGCCCTTGAGGTGGCCGAACAACTCCGATTCGAACACGCCCTCGGCCATGCCGCCGGCGTTGACGGTGACCATCGGCCGCGTCGCGCGCGGCGACACGTTGTGCAGCGCCTGCGCGACCAGGCTCTTGCCGGTGCCGTTCTCGCCGGTGATCAGCACGTTGGCGTCCGACGGTCCGACGCGCGCGATCATCTCGAGCACCGGCCGCATCGCCGCCGACTCGGCCAGGATCGACGAGCGGCCGTCGGCCTGCAGCGCCTGGTTGGCCGCTTCGAGCTGCCGGCCCCGGCGGATCGCGCGGCCAAGCTCCGCCTGGGTGCGCACGATCGACAGCAGCCGCTCGTTCTCCCATGGTTTCTGCACGAAGTCGCGGGCGCCGCGGCGCATCGCCTCCACCGCGACGTTGACCGATCCCCACGCGGTGAGCACCACCACCGGCAGCGATTCGTCCGCGGTGTGAATACGCTGCAGCAGGTCGAGGCCCTCGTTGCCCGAGGTGGTGTCGCGCGTGTAATTGAGGTCCATCAGGACCACGTCGTAGTCCTTCAGCTCGAGCCCGCGGAGCAGCTGCTGCGGCGAGGCCGCGGTGTCGATGATGAAGCCCTCGGGCTTCAACAACAGCCGCAGCGCCTCGATGACATCGGCCTGGTCGTCGGCGACCAGGATCCGAATCGGCGGATCCGACGGCTTGAGAGTCAAACGTCTGTCCTCTCAAGCCGTCCCGCCCCGCCGGAGGCGGGGCAAGAAGACGCTGCCATTAGCGAGGCGAAGCCATGCCAGACACGAGTGCAATTGTTGGGCGAAGCCTCGCTAATTCGCATCGACGATCCAACCGTCCTTCAGGTTGATCACCCGCTTGCTGAACGCCGCGTTCTCCTTCGAGTGCGTGACCTGCACGATCGTGGTGCCGGCGTCGTTGAGGCGCCGGAACAGCTCCATGATCTCCTTGCCCTGGTCCGAGTGCAGGTTGCCGGTCGGCTCGTCGGCGAGAATCAGCGTCGGCTTGGCCACCACGGCGCGGGCAATCGCGACGAGCTGCTGCTGTCCGCCTGAGAGCTGATTCGGGAACAGGTCCTTCTTGCCGACGATGTTGAAGCGGTCGAGGATGTCGGCCACCATGCCTTCGCGCTCGGCCTTCTTCACGTCGCGATACGACAGCGGCAGATCGATGTTCTCGTAGACCGTCAGGTTGTCGAGCAGGTGATAGCTCTGGAACACGAAGCCGATGTGCTGCTTCTGCACCCGCATCCGATCCTTCGCCGACAACTGGTGCACCGGATCCTCGAACAGCCAGTACTCGCCGGTCCAGGCGCTGTCGTGCATGCCCAGGATGTGGAGCAGCGTGCTCTTGCCGGCGCCCGAGGGCCCCATGATCGACACGAAATCGCCTTGCTTGATTTCCGCGTTGACGCGGCGGAGGACGAAGGTTTGCGACAGGCCGTGACGGTAAGACTTCTCAATATTCTGCAGCTTGATCATGGATTCAGTGCCAAGGGTGCCAGGAGTGCCAACAGTGCCAAGGGGATGGGTGCTCTACTCGCTACGCAGCGCGGTCATGGGGTCGACGCGCATCGCGCGCCGAGCCGGAACATAACATGCTAATACGGCTATCGCCAGCAGCAACGCCGAGAGCGACAGGTAGACGGTTGGCTCGGTAGTGCTGGTGTTGAAGAGCAGACCTTGTACCAACC
>JALDXK010000154.1:0-11298 GCA_032155105.1 Acidobacteriota bacterium | reverse complement strand
GGACAGCGGGGTCGTTCACGCCATCGTTGGTGCAGTGACGGCCACACTGGCTCCGACACTGACGGCGGCACCATGCGCCGCCTCGATGAGCCCTCGCGGCAAGTGGCTGCGATAGCGACGCTTGCACACGGTTCGCGGTCATGGGCTACCAGGGTGAGGGTAGGTCGGGAGAGAGTGTCGAAACCGGGGGGCCAACCTGACGCGATTTTCGCTTGGCCCCCCTCTTGGCCCACGCCTCCCGGTCCATGGCGCCGGTGAGCTGAAGGTACTGACCATCCAGGATCTGGATTTCGCAGGCCGAGCAGCCATGCATGTGGTTGTCGCGGAGGCTCGTCGACGACGACCTCCACAGCACGATGTCGCCGTCCCGTCGCCACGCCCGATAGAGAGCTGAAATCTTCGCCATGCCCTGTTGCCGGAACTCCCGTGCAATGTAGCGATCGGACGGCTCTCCGAGGTGTCCGCCCTGCTCCTGCCGCTCGCGAAAGTACGTCTCCAGCGCCGTGCTGACGCTCGGATTCAGCGGGGTCCAGAGCTCCTCTCGGAGCGCGGCTTTGTAGAGCGCCACCGCCTTCTTGAAGCGCCGCGGCACGAGCAGACGCATCGTCCATTTGTGCAGCCTGAGCAGGAGGGTGTGATGACGAATCAGGAACTGACGGAAGTCTACGGGGAGTCGCCGGTTCACCAGGTACAGGAACACGAACCGACTGGTGTCGTCCTTCTCGATGCCGATGGGCAGCTTGTCGGGAAAGCAGCGGACGGTCTTCCGTGCACCTGACCTGAAGGTGATGTGCGGGTACTCCTCGGGGCCCAGACCTGTCTCCTGTGCGACGTCGAAAAACCTGCGCTTGTCCGGTTCGGGACTCAACCACCAGCAGCGCCGATCGCTCAGCACAGCGTCCAGAATCATCACCCTCTCGACCATGCGCCCGATCGAATGCAGGCGGCGATTGCGGTTGTCGGGTTGGCCAATCGCCTCGTAGAGCGGCTTGTGGTGAACGTGCACCGTGGGCGGCCTGCCGACCACCGCACCGGCGGGTGAGGTGCCCACTGGCTTCAGTGGCTCGAACGCCAATCTGCACCAGTGGAACACCTTCTACTGGGACCGGATGGCCATGGCGCAATTTCCGGGGGACCACAGCAAAGCCGTGGTGAGCAGCTGGATGATGGCGAGCGTCGTCGCTTTCGGGTATCCCATGCTGCGGCCGGTGCCGCACAGCATCAAACGGCCGCTCGAAAGCCGGGTGTGGTACCGGTATCCGGATCAAACCTCGGATCACGGGCTCGCCACCAGCAGCCAGCCGTCTATGATCGGCCGCGTCCTGGACGGCGGCGCGTCGCAAGTCACGCACCTGACCTACAACAGCAAGCGCATGGTGACGTCGCGGATCGATCCCGCCGGCCGCCAGACGAACTATACCTATGCCACGAATGGTTTCGATCTGCTGCAGGTCGAACAGGTGCGCAGCGGTGGCACCGACATCATTCAGCAATATTCGAATTACAACGCGCAACGTCTGCCCGGTACGGTTACGGACGCCGCTGGCCAAGACACGGACATGACCTATAACAGCGCCGGCCAGCCGCTGACGGTGAGCAACGCCAAGAACGAGACCACGACCTACACCTACAACACGGAGGGCTATCTGGAAACGGTGACGGGCCCGGTGACCGGGGCGACGACGACCTACAGCTACGATGCCTACGGACGCGTCGAGAGTGTCGAAGACGCCGACGGCTACGTGGTGGTCACCGATTACGATCACCTCAATCGGGTCACGCAGCGGACGTATCCCGACGACACCACCGAGACGAACACCTATAGTCGGCTCGATCTGACGGAGCAGAAGGATCGGCGCGGCCGGATCACCCGGCATTTCTACGACGGCTTCGGGCGACGCATCGCGACGCGCGATCCCGCGGGACGGACGATCTCACAGGTCTGGTGTGACTGCGGCGCGATGGACGCACTGGTCGACGCCAACGGCAACCGCACGCGATGGGAACGTGATGTCCAAGGCCGCGTCACGCGCGAAATCCGCGCCGACAGCACCACAGACACGCTCTATACCTACGACCTGTCAGGGCGATTGAAGACCGTTACCGATCCGAAGGATCAAGTGACGACGCACAGCTACAATGTTGATGACAGCCTGAGTGGCACCGGCTACACGAACGAGACCGTTGCCACGCCCGATGTGTCCTACACCTATGACACCTTCTACGCCCGCGTGGCGACGATGGTCGATGGCATCGGAACGACCACTTACAGCTACAAACCAGCGGGGACGAATGGCGCTGGACAAGTGGCAACGGTCGACGGTCCGCTGACCAACGACACGATTGCCTATACCTACGACGAGCTGGGCCGCGTGATCCAGCGCACCATCAATGGATCCGCTAACCAAGTGGACTGGACGTTTGATGCACTCGGCCGTGTCACCAGTGAAGAGAATCTACTGGGCGAGTTTGTCTATACCTATCACGGCGTCACGAACCGTCTGAACACCGTGACCTACCCGAACGGCCAGACGAGCAGCTACAGCTACCTGGATGATCAGCACGATCATCGGCTCGAGACGATCCATCATAAGTATCCGAACGCAGCGACCTTGTCGAAATTCGATTACACCTATGACGCGCTCGGCAATATCCTGACATGGCGGCAGCAGGCCGACTCGACGGCCGTGCTGTGGAAGTACGGCTACGACCAGGCGGACCAGCTGACGTCGGCCATCAAACACGCGACCGACGCGCCGCAGACCGTTCTCAAACGCTACGCATACGCCTACGATCCGGCCGGCAATCGGACGGTGGAGCAGATCGACGATGCGATCACGCTGTCGGCGTATGACAATCTGAACCGGTTGACGAGTCAGGCGCCAGGTGGGCCGATGGTGATTGCCGGCAGCTTGAATGAGCCGGGGACGGTCACGATTGCTGGCGTGCCAGCGGTGGTGGACGCCAACAACAACTTCCGCGGCACGCTGCCGACGACGAGTGGCACGAATACGTTCACGATCGTCGCGAAAGACGCGAGTGGCAATACGACGACGCAGCAGTACGAAATTGGTTTATCCGGCGGCTCGAAGACGTTCACCTATGATGCGAATGGGAACCTCACCGCCGACGGCACCCGGACGTTCGAGTGGGACGCGCGCAATCAGCTGCTGGCGGTCGACACCGGAACGCACAGGGCCGAATTCAGTTATGACGCGCAACAACGACGGGTTCGGCTTGTGGAAAAAGTCAGCGGGGTAACTCAGTCCGATCAGAGGGTCGTGTTTTGTGACAACCGACTTTGCGAGGAGCGCGGCGCGGATGGCGCGACCATCAGCCGCCGCACATTTGGGCTGAGCGAGCAGGCGGCAGGGGTCGCTCAGTTCCTTGTGTCAGACCATCTGGGGAGCATCAGCGAACTAACTGATCAGACAGGTGCCGTAGTGGCTCGCCATGCATTCGACCCATGGGGCCGACGAACAACTACAGTTGGAACCGCTGCAGCAAGGGCGGGCTTTACCGGCCATCAATTGCAAGGCGTAGGAGGGACAACAGCACTTGCCCTGACGCTTCACCGCGCCTACGACCCAGATCTGGCTCGATGGTTATCAGCCGATCCAATCGGACCCGATGAGCTCGGAAACGAATTCGCGTACGTCAGGAACAATCCATTGTCGTTCGTCGATCCAATGGGCCTCGTTGAGGTACGTTGGAACGAACGGGTGAGGTTCGGCGATCCCGACATTGCCTGCAGTCGCCAGACAGGTGGTGCCTGTTCTCGAGCGGGTGCAGCAGTGACCGGCGCGTGTCGTAAGCTCGATTGCGGTGGTTACAAGATGAATTCGATATTGTTCGTAAACGCCGACATCACGGTATCTCCGGGACCGTACCCATACAAGGGACGAAAACCACGCGACCCTAGCGTCCGAGACGCTGAGAGTGCATTTGCGCATGAGTTTAGAGTCCATCTGATTCCGGCCGCTGCCGCGGCTGCGGGGGTATTGGCTATCTTCGAGCAACCCGTGTATTCGAGCGAATCTGCCTGCCGCTTAGCTATTGGCATCGCGAGGACAGTTGCAGTCGGTCGATTCAACGCCATTCTCGCGGAGACAATGACAAATGATCGGTAGCGTTCTTTTGTCCGCGTGTCTGCTTGCCCTGTCCGCCCAGAGCGGTCCAGAAGCGTCGTGCTTCGATGCGGCCGGAGTCGGGCGTGTATTGAGCGAACAGCTGATGCCGCGCTGGTTTGACGTGACACCGCGCGAGGTCCGCCAAGCCTTCCCGGCGCCGCTCGAGTTGGTTGCGGACGGCTCGGGTTCTCTTTGGCGTCAGCAGCACGGTAAATGTGAGCTGCTTTTTGGTTTCAGGGAGCTATCCGGTGGGTCGGAGCGACTGCAAACTGTAACCGTGATCGTTAGGGGGACGCGACAGGTGGTGCTCGACTCTGGGGCCACCTTGGCACAGGCGGTGGGGTTCAGATTGTCGTTTGAGCAGTCGATGAACCTGAAGAATGGCGAAACGGTCACGCTGTCAACTCGTGACCCCGAAGATCCTCTGCTTCCAGGGACTCTCACGATACTTACCATCAGTGTTCGATCGGAGAACGGCTGGATCCTCGACTTTCATTTTGATCGAACGCGCGACCGGTAGGCTTGTCGTGGCAGGACTCGATCTCGTTCGAATAGCTGAGGACGAAGAGGGGGACGACGTGCCGGTGCGCCGTCGTGTGAATCGTACCGGGAATGTGGGAGGGCGGTCAGTGTGAGTCAGGCTACTGCAGCCTGCGCATAATACCGCTGTTCGTATTCCGCGGGTGGCACGTAGCCGATCGGCTCGAGCAAGCGCCGATGATTGAACCAGTCGACCCACGCCAAGGTCGCGAATTCCACGGCCTCCAGCGTCCTCCACGGTCCGCGTCGTTGAATGACCTCCGTCTTGTAGAGCCCAATGATCGATTCCGCGAGGGCGTTATCGTAGGAGTCGCCTCGGCTGCCGACGGAGGGGGCGATGCCGGCGTCGGCCAATCGTTCGGTGTAGCGCATCGAGAGGTACTGGGTGCCGCGATCGCTGTGATGGACCAGTGCCGCCGAGGCGTGGTCCCCGCGGTCGTAGATCGCTTGTTCGAGCGCGTCGAGGACGAAGTCCGTCCGCAGCGAGGACGAGACGCGCCAGCCGACGATGCGCCTAGCGAAGACGTCGATGACGAAGGCCGTGTAGACGAAGCCGCGCCAGGTCGCGACATAGGTGAAGTCCGACACCCAGAGCTGGTTGGGGCTCGTCGCGACGAAGTGTCGATCGACGAGATCCGGTGGGCGCACGGTCGTACCGTCGGCCTGCGTGGTGGTGATCCAGGCCCGGCCCCGTGTGGCACCCTCCAGCCCCATCGCGTGCATCAGGCGCTGCACGCGGCACCGCGCCTCGTCGACGCCTTCGCGCGCGAGCTGCTTCCAGACTTTGCGCGACCCATACACCCGATGATTCGTCTCCCAGATCCGACGAATCAGCCCGCACAGCACGGCATCGCGTTGGCGGCGCGCCGACCGGCGCGTCGGATCTCGCTGCTCCGCGCGGTAGCGAAAGTACGTCGATGGGGCGATCGGCAGCACGGCGCAGATCGACTCGACCCCAAACTGATCCCGATGATCGTTGATGAAACCCACCATTACCTGGCTCGGCGGTCGAGTTCCGCCTGGGCAAAATACGCCGACGCTTTGCGCAGAATCTCGTTGGCGCGTTTCAGCTCGAAGTTCTCGCGTTCGAGTTCCTTCAGCCGCTGGCGTTCATCGGTCGTCAGGCCAGGGCGCTTGCCGCCATCGCGTTCCGCCTGGCGGACCCACCGCCGTAGCGCTTCGACGGTGCAACCCAGCTTCTCGGCGACCGACCGAATGGTCGCCCATTGCGAGGGATGCTCGTGGGCGTGGTCAAAGACCATGCGGACCGCGCGTTCACGCAGCTCCGGGGAGTACCTCGTGCGTTTCGACATTGGCTTCATCCTCTCTCATATGAAGCCCTCTCGAAAACCCGGTACGATTCATTTACGACGCTGATCTTGGAAGATGGCTTAGTAATGATCCTGCGGGCTTTGTCGATGGTCTGAATCTCTATCAGTTTAGTCGCAACAGTCCGACCACATTTGCCGATCCGCTCGGATTATGTTCTTGCTCTGACGAGTGTCCTTCCGGGAACTGGAAGTTGGACACGATGACCATCGGCTCCGGTGGCCTTGGACTGATGTTTTTCATCGGGGTTGGGAGCATCAGGTGTGCCGACAACGGCAACGTGTATCGATACGCCGGAGTCACGTGTTACGCGTGGGGACAATTTGGGATTCCCACTGCGGGCGCTAGCTATCAACTCAAAGGCATTGCGACGAGTGGGGCATGCAGGAAGTCTGAGCTGAAACGATTCGAGACATCAGGCTGGTTGACGTCCTTCGGCACCGGCTCTTTCGACGGCACCAATTTCGGTGCAAGCGTTGGAATCGTCTGGGGAATTGGCAAGTATCGTTGTTTGGTAACGCCGTACTAAGTATAGGGATCAGATATGACCGTCTTATCGTCCAAACAATTGCGCCTTGTTGGCTTCGCGTTGATCGGCGATGCAGTGGTACTTCTCGTCGTGCTGGTCGTTCTGATCGTCGGGCGTTTCGGCGACACTGAGTGGCTCTACTATCCAATCGTCGCATTTTGCATCGTTCCGTTAGGCCTCGGCTGGATAGTGAGTGCCATCCATCTGCATCGCAGCCGAACTGATGCTGCGAACAAGAGCCAGTGGTGGTCGAGGCTGCTGTTTTCAGGTCCGATAGGGCCTGGGTGGTATTTGGCGAGTCTCAAAGACAATTGAATCGCACTGAGCTTTCGGACTGATCGCGCGTCATTCGGCGGTGTTTAGCAGAGCCAGCTAGATCAGTGGGAAGAATGGCTGAGGATGAAGAGGGGGACGACGTACGTGAGCGCGGTTGTCCTCAGCCGTGGTGATCGACGGCGGCCCCGACGATAGCCCGTTGCGCGCGCCGTCGACCCATCGCTCGCGCCGTAAGTGATTCCGCGGCCGAATGATGTCGCGACTGCGGCGCGAGGCGGTCCTGGGGGGCACAATTCTTAATCGGTTAGTTGATTTCCAGACGCATCGGCTGCGCGGAGGCGCCGACCTGCGTCACGTCCGGGAGCTGCTCGGCCAGGAAATGCTGTATCGAGCACCGTCGACGGCTGCAGCAGCCAAAGCGGACGAAACCCGGTCTACGCCGCCGCCGAAAGGCGCTCCGTGTCGCTGAGCCATTGCGCCACCCGGCTCCACCTGGGGAAAATCGGTTCGATCGAACGCCACACTGAGGGCGGGAGCCTCTGTCCCAAGGATGAGGACATCCGTCTCCAAACTGTCTCCACGACTGCGGTCGACCAGGGTGGACCGGAGTGAATAACCGGGGAGAGCGACGAGCGGTTTAAGCTCTGTGCTGTCAAGCGGTTAACCCAGAAGTCGCGCGCCATCACCAAGTTAGCGATTTCGCGTCTTTAGAGTTCAACTCCCGCCGCCTCCACCAACCTTCGCGCTTGATCAGGCGAAGGTTGCCCACCGTAGCCTCTGGCGAAGGTGGGCTGTGTCAATGAGTTACGCGCTACGGTTGGCAAGCCAACTTTCGCCTTACCTCATTTCCTCAGCTCGTTTTTCCCGCCGCCTCCAGTATTCCTCCACGGAATTCGCTGCCCGTCTCCAAGAGCCGAATCGCCGCATCAAGCGCGGCCGGACTGAGATGCATGTACCGCTGCGTAGTGGCCAGGTCGCCGTCGCGTATCCGTCGATGAAACGCGGTGCGAATTCCCGCAGCGTTGGTTTCTCTTGCACCTCCTCTTTCTTGATTGGCGCGGCCTTGCCTTCGACCAACAACACTCGCTCGCGCGCCTCGGCCCAACGCTGAGCGGCAGTCTTGCTCAGCGAAGGAGCTTTCTTCCGCTCACGAATGTCTGTGCCATCCGGGAGCTCGACGCGAATGTCGACCTCCCATCCGCCGTTCACATACGGTCTGATTGTGACGCTCATCGCTGTTCACTCCTTTGCGATGGCGCCGACTTCTGATTGAGCCAGTCTAGTAAACCGTCGGCACGGAAGAGGACACGACGACCGATGCGGAAGACGCCTGGCAACTGCCCGCGCTCGACCATCGCGTAGATCGCCCGGCGGGTCGTCCAGGGCGATTTGGCGGCGGCAAGGAACGCCGCCGATCGCTGAAGTTCTCGCGACTGCAAGTTAGCAGCGATAAAGCGGTTCTGCGGATTCCTTGCCTGCTGACGCCTCGACTGCAGCTGACCAGGAATGGAGGGGAGCCGGGGAGACAATAGCCTCCCAGCCTCTTGTCCCCTCCTTTGTCTCCCCTCACTGCCAGCGAGCCTATCGGCGGCGCGCCGATTTTGCGGCTTCTCGGGTGCTGCGATCGGCACTCTCGATGCCGACGTTTCCGGGTTGGTGGAATTGGACCTTTCGTTCACCGCGCATGCAGAAATGCGCATCGAGCAGCGCGGCGTAATCGAGGTCGAGGTCCGAGCTATGCTGGAGCGAGTAACGGAGTTCGAGCCGAGCATCGTCGAGGGCAGTTTCATGATCGACGACCGTCATGTGCAGGCCCGTGGATCGTCATCGTGAAGCCAGATGCCGAAGGAGAAGTTGCGCATCGTTGTGACTGTTTACGAGGTGTCCGAATGACCGAACGGTCGCTACAAGTCACCTATCGAGAAGGCCGAACATTTGCCGCGTACCTGCATCTGTCGCATGCAACCGGCTGCGTAGGGACTGCCGATTGAGCGAACAAATACGGTCGGATGTTCGATACGCGGTCCGACTCTTTACCCGTGCGCCCGGCTGGACAGCCGTCGCGGTTGCGTCGCTCACCTTGGGAATCGCCGTCAACCTCCTGATTTTCAGCATTGTGGACGCGGTGCTCCTGAGACCGTTTCCGTACAGTGATCCGTCGGATTTGGTCTTCATCTGGGGAACAAAGGACGATTCTGTCCGGCGTGGAATCTCCGGCTTGGATCTCGCCGACTGGCAAGCACGCAATCGTTCGTTCGAGTTAATCGATGCATTCCTGGCGCCCATGCCGTTCTCATGGGGCGACAACGGCGACACGCTGTCTGGGGCGTGCGTCGGCCCTTCCGTCCTGCCGATGCTGGGCGTCCAGCCGGCCTTGGGTCGTTCCTTTGTTGCCGCCGATGCCTTGCCTGGAGCAGATACGGTCGCGATCGTCAGCGACGGATTCTGGCGGACACGGCTCGGCGGGGATTCGTCGGTGATCGGCACGACGCTGCGGCTCAATGGACGGTCATATGAGGTGATCGGCGTCATGCCCCGAGGGTTCTTTTTTCCCGACACCAACACACAACTGCTTGTCTCAACGCCTTGCGGTGCAGGGAATTTTTTCGAGCGCGGAGGAGCCTTTGCTCACGCCATTGGCCGGCTTCGTCCGGGGATGTCCGTTCGGCAGGCGGAAGCGGACCTCGACAGCATCAACCGCGAGCTCGCACGGATGTATCCAGACACGAATCGGAACGTCACCGCCGGCGTGCAGCGTTTCCGCAACATCGTCGTTGGCAAGTACGAAAAGAGCCTGTGGTTGTTGCTGTGCGCGGTCGGAGTCGTCCTGTTGATAGCGTGCGCAAATGTTGCACACCTCCAGTCGGCCCGCGGCGTGGACCGCCAGATCGAACTGGCGATTCGCGCCGCAAACGGCGCTCGCCGGACGCGGCTCTTTTCACAGTTGCTCACTGAAAGCCTAGTGCTCTCATTGGTCTCGGGAGCCTTTGCGTTGGCGGCAACCTGGTGGGGTGTCCGGATTCTCAGGTCGATGTCGCTGACCGACATCGCTCGTCTCGACACCGCGCAAATCGATTTACGCCTCGCTGCCGTTGCCGCCGGCTTGTCGGTCCTGTC
The DNA here is from genome assembly GCA_032155105.1 of Acidobacteriota bacterium. Lineage (GTDB taxonomy): Bacteria > Acidobacteriota > Vicinamibacteria > Vicinamibacterales > UBA2999 > 12-FULL-67-14b. The sequence continues at coordinate 1,377 of JALDXK010000154.1, read as the reverse complement.
GGCTTTCGTCACCGGCGCCTGGCCAGCGTGGCACGCAGCTGGCGTCCGCATCAACGACGTGCTGAAGAGCGGGACAAACGTGGCCGCGACGCCTGGGCGCCGGCTCCTTAGGGATCTGCTTGCTACGAGTGAGATTGCGCTCGCGACTTTGCTGCTGATTCTCGCCGGATTGCTGATCGGAAGTTTCGTCCGCCTCAGCGGCGCGAACTGGGGTTTTGATCCCAATCGCTTGTTCGTAATGGCAGTTAGCCTTCCCGTGGATGCCGCGTCCAGTCGCGAAGGGCGCGAGGAATGGAAGGCCGTCCTCCGCGATCGGTTGGCCCGTAGCGCGGGTGTTGAGGCAGTGGCCACGGCGACGGGAGCACCGATCCGGTATGTCTGGCAACCCACGAGTCTGTTGATTGACGGTCGGATGGCGGACTGGACTGCGGCCGGCTGGACGGTCGGCCAAGGCTATTTCCGCACCTTAGGTACGCGGATCCTAGAGGGTCGCGAGTTCGGCCTCCAGGACGGCGCAACAGCGACACCAGTTGCTGTGGTGAGTGAATCACTCGCGCGAAAGTTGTGGCCTGAGGGTGACGCGGTTGGCAAAGTCCTGCGAGTTCCTCGGTTGAAGACGGTCGGAGGTGACATCGCACCGGACATTGCCGACCGGTTGCGTCGTCGGGATCGAACGCTAAAGGGAGACATGAGTGCGTTCGAGGTCGAGACTCACGAAGTGATCGGTGTCGTGGAGGATATTCGCGCCTTCGGGCTCGATCTTGTACCAGAGCCGGCCTTCTATTTGGATTCCCGACAAGAGCTTTCGATCAATTTCTCAAGCAGGCACACGTTCTTGCTCGTCCGAACGCTCGGGGGCGTGGCAGGCGACGTGGGTGCCACAGTAAGACCCATTCTCGCTAGTGGAGATTTGAACGGAGAACTGCGCAGCATCGATTCGATGTCGGAGCTGGTCGCGCACTCGATCGGCGGCCGAGGGTCAAACCGACTCATGATGCTCGTTGCCGGATTGTTCGGCGGCCTGGCGCTGACACTGACTACGATGGGTATCTTTGGCGTCATGCTGCACACCGTGAATCAGCGACTCGCCGAAATGGGTGTGCGGATCGCATTTGGCGCTCGCCGCGCGGACATTGCGCGCCTCGTGTTTGGATATGGTTTTCGTTTGCTCTGCCCGGGAGTGGCGCTCGGCGTAACGCTCGCATGGGCAGTGTCGCGCTCCATGCAATCGTTACTCTTCGGACTCGCGCCGACCGATCTTGGAACCCACGCTGGCGCCGTCGTGATCCTGGTAATCGCGGTCCTCGTAGCGTGCCTGGTGCCCGTCCGACGCGCTCTCAGCGTGGACGCTGCGCGTCTCTTCCGCTAGCGCTGTTG
>JALDXK010000153.1:0-11346 GCA_032155105.1 Acidobacteriota bacterium | reverse complement strand
GTCAGAAACTGGGTAAGGAGATTCGCGCGGAGATTGCGAAGGACAAGGCGTTGAAAGAGGCTGGAAAGGTGAGCCGGAACGAGTGGCACTTCTATGAAAATCCTGATTCTGGTGCTATTGGTCCGGATTCAAACTTGAAGGCGGCGCTGGATGACGCTGGTATCACGGTCCGCATCAGGAGATAGAAATAGGCTGGGAGCTAAGGAGGTGGACTGCTCATGAGCTATGGCTTCGATCTTGTTCGCCTCCCCGCGGTTGTTGACCGAAATGAGGCATACAAACAGCAATTGGAGAAGGAGAACACTGTTTCGGTGCGAAACCCAGACGGTGTCGATTCGGGTTCGATCGATCCAGTGGCAGAACAGCTGAAGCAACGACTCGCGGCAGCTCTAACAGCGCGACATCCGACGATTGTTCCGTATAGACGTGACTACGTACAGATCGCGAAAGGCCGAGGTATCGATGAGGCGGAGGCACGTCGGCTCTTCAGGACTGTGGAACTCAACGACCAAGAACTCGGGTTTCAGATCCTGCTCTTCGACAATGGAGCGGGCGCATCGTTTTCGTTTGTTGGCGCGCCGCAAGAGTGTACGCGCGCCTTTCGTGTGCTGTGGGAGTGTTTAGAGGTGTTGGAGTCTGAAGGCGGATTGTCAACCTACGATGCCCAGGTTGATAAGGTCCTGGACCTCAAGACGGATTTTGACCTTGTCCTGAAGTATGCATGCGGTGTGGATCGCACAGAAGACCCGAAGACCTGATTGCTTTTACCTGCGGAATATTTTACCGATGAATATGCGATCGCAAACTCAGTTGGAAGCCGCGTCCGGGTTGCCGTTCATGCCCGCACGCTTCAGCGTCCTGCAGCGTAAGTGCGCGTGCGGCGAAGCGAGTGGCCTTACTGACAAGTGCGTGGAGTGCGACAAGAGGCGACTGAGCCTCAAAGGGAAGCCCGAGCAACGGGCGGACGTCGCGGTGCCAGACATCGTGCACGACGTGCTGCGCTCGCCCGGCACACCGCTAGACGCGACGACGCGCGTCTTGATGGAGTCGCGCCTCGGACACAACTTCAGCCGGGTTGCGGTTGACGGTCAGCGTCTCCAAGATTCGAGCCTCGCGGTCGGCGCTGCAGGTGATCAGTACGAGCGGAAGGCTGACGCCAGTGCTGCGGGCGTGGACAGTGCGACGAGTCCCGGCGCCGGACCCGCGGATTTCAACGGTGTCCGCCTCCACACCGACCGCCGAGCGGCCGAGTCGGCCCAGGCGGTGGGCGCGCGCGCGTACACGGTCGGGAGCCACGTCGTGTTCGGTACCGGCAGGTTTGCGCCGCACACTGGCGAGGGCAGATCCCTGTTGGCTCACGAGCTGACCCATGTCCTGCAACAAACCGGCGGAGGCTCCGCCGTGCTGCAGCGTCAGCCCGACAAAGGGGAAGAGCCGGCGGTAAAGACCGTGGGGTGCGACAAAGACCGGGTCAGCGTCGTCGAGGAGGCGATCAAGACGGCGGGGGCGCTGGCGACGAGGGCGGTGCAGGCATTTGAGCGGGAGTATGCGATGACTGCGGAGGCGGCGGCGATGAGGGCGCATTTCGGCCCCCTAAGCAGCGACCAGAAGGCGACGATCATCGCACGCTATAAGCACGTGATCGAGAACTTGGCCAGGAAGACATATACGTGCGCGAAGGACAACCGGAGAGTCAGAGAGGGAACTGACGTCGTGGACACCTGCGGCCAAGCGGCTTGTCCGGGAAGCGCCATCACGCTGTACCCGGTGTTCGGGAGTAAGACGTGTCCGGCTGGCCCAGTGATGCTCCACGAGGCGATCCATAACGCCGGCGCCTGCAACGACGTCAACAAGGGGAACGCCCGATACCCGCCCTCGAGTTCTGAAGATAACGCGTACTCGTATGAATACTTCGCGCTCGACGTGGCGGCGGGCTACAAGACGCCGGAACTCGGCAAGCGCAGGCCGAACGTGCCGAGAGTCAAAGATTGAAGGGTGCAATCGATGAGCGGTTTTTCAGGCAGTCCCCGCGTCAGCAAAGGCGCCATCGTCGGGCTCGATCTCTTCAATCCCGTCGCCAGCGTCGTCGTGTTCCAGTACAACCCCGACAGCGTGACCCGCACGGTGTCGGCGCAGGCGAGTGGCGAGAACGGGGACCAAGGCGAGGCGCTCCGCCTGAAAGGGCCGCCTCAGGAAACGATCAAGCTCGAAGTGGAAATTGACGCCGCCGACCAGCTCGAACGGGCCACCAGGTCGCCGACGATGATGAGCCTTTACCCGACGCTGGCATCGCTGGAAATGCTGCTTTATCCGAAATCGGCGCTGGTCATGGCGAACGAAGTATTAGCGCGTCTGGGCGTGATCGAAGTGATCCCGCCCCAGGCGCCGCTCACGCTGCTGATCTGGGGCCTCAAGCGGGTATTGCCGGTGCGCCTCACGCAGTTGACCATCACCGAAGAAGCCTTCGATCCGGATCTGAATCCGATTCGTGCCAAGGTCAGCCTCGATCTGCGCGTCCTGACCTACCAGGATTTGGGACTCGCGTCGGTTGGTGGCGCCACGTACATGACCCACCAGGTCACCAAGGAAGTGATGGCATCACTGAGCGGGTACGCGCACGCGAAAGAGGGTTACGGGGTGTTGAAAGAGAATCTCAGCGGCACCGGCACCATCGGGTAACGCCATGTTCGAACCAACCAGCCGCTATTACAACCTCGAGACCACGACGCTGACCGTGACGCGACCCGACGGCACCGCCGTCGAGGTCCGCTATGTGCGACGGCGCCTCATCCCGCCAGCAGACGGGGACACGGTGCTGGCCGAGCACACGGTCAGCCAGCAGGAACGTCTCGACCACATCACCGCCCGCTACCTGGACGATCCCACGCAGTTCTGGCGCGTGTGCGATGCCAACGTCGTGTTGCGGCCCCACGAACTCGAACGGATCGGGCGGGTGATCAAGATCACCATGCCGAAGGCCTAGAGGCGCGCATGCTCAGTGGCCTCCTCGGCGTTCGCCTCGTGTTGTGGATCGGCAAGAAGGTGCCCCGGCCGGCGCCCTACGACGTGATGAGCGCGTTGACCGGGCTCGAAGTGACCACTGATGTGGACCAGCCAGGCGACGGCTTTCAAATGACCTTCTCGATCGGCAAGACCAAGCGGGGCGACTACGGCCTGCTGCAAAGCGGCGTGCTCGATCCCGATACCCGCGTCATCGTCGCCGTGCTGTTCGGCGCTTCGCTCGAGCCGTTGTTCGACGGCGTGATCTACCACCACCAGGTGTCGCCCGGCGAACGGCCGGGCACGTCGACCTTGACGGTGTCCGGCAGGGACATCAGCGTGATGCTCGACCTCAAGGAAAAAAACGAAGCACATAAGAACCAGAGCGACTCGACCATCGTGAACAAGATCCTGCGCGATTACATGCCGTTCGGGATTCTGCCGCCGTACCAGGTGACGCCGACGATGGACGTGCCCATGGAGGCTGAACGCATCCGACGCCAGCGAGATACCGATCTCGGATTCATCCGTCGCCTGGCCGAGGAGAACGGCTTTGTCTTTTTCATCGAGCCGGTGACCATGGGCGTGAACCGGGCGTATTGGGGGCCGCGGAACCGTGTCGGCCTTCCCCAGCGCGCGCTCACACACGATCTGGGTTCGTCGTCGAATGTCAGGAGCCTCCGCCTGATGAACGACGCCCTGACGCCGATCGCCGTCACGGGTACCTTCCTCGAGCCGACCACTAAGGTCAGCGTCGAGATTCCGGAGTTGCCGTCATTGCGGATTCCGCCGTTGAGCATGCTGGCGGGCCCGGCGAGGCGCCTCGAGCGCTTGCGCTGCACCGCCAACCGCAATCCCGCGCGTGCTGTCGCTGCAGCCCAAGCCGCGGTGGCACGCGCGTCGGAACCCGTGACCGCTGAAGGTGACCTCGATAGCGTCCGCTATGGCAGCGTGCTGCGGGCTCACCGGCTCGTCGGCGTCCGCGGTGTGGGCCGCTCCTACAACGGCCGCTATTTTGTGGAGCGCGTGACACATCGCATCCACCGCGGCGCCTATACCCAGACCTTCAAACTCAGTCGGGAAGGGACCGGCGCGTTGTCGCCGGTCGAGCGGCCGTGAAGGGCAGCGGACCAACGTTCTACGGCAAGTATCGCGGCGTGGTGACCAACAACCGGGACCCGCGGCGCATCGGCTGCATCCGGGCCAGGGTGCCCGATGTGTACGGCGATCAGGAAAGCGGTTGGGCGCTGCCGGCGGTTCCATTCGGCGGCCACAAGATGGGCTTCTTTGCGGTGCCTGCGGAAGGGGCGGGTGTGTGGATTGAGTTCGAATGCGGCGATCCGGATTACCCAATCTGGACCGGCTGTTGGTGGGGTGACGCGCTCGAGATGCCGGAGCTCCTCGGCCCTCCGCCGCCCGAGGGCACCGAACCGAAGACGCTGATCACCACCAAAGGCGGGCACAGCATCCTGCTGGACGACTCGCCTGGTGGAGCGGGAATCACGCTCCAAACCAAGGCCGGACAGAAGGTCATCATCAACGCGCAAGGGATCGAAATCAGCAACGGGAAGGGCGCGAGCATCAAGCTCACAGGCAGGAAGGTGTTGATTAACGGCAACGCGTTGGAGGTGGAATAGTGCCGGGCCATTTGCTTCACAAGAATGCGATCGTGCATTGCGCGCATACGCCCCTCAGCGAGGCCACCCCCAATCAGACCGATCGCCGGGTGAAAGTCAGCGGCCAGTACATCGTGACCCTGCCCGTGCCCTATACCGTTAAGCGCTGCACTGCCGGAAACAGTCCGTGCGCCACGGCCATCTGGACGACTGCCGCCATCCGGGTGCGAGCGAGCGGTCAGCCGGTGTTGCTCAAAGACAGCCAGGCCCTCTGCGCGCCAACCGGCGCGACGCTGAAGGTCGTATCCACCCAGACTCGCGTCAAGGGAACGTGATGAACATCGACTTTCCGTTGCATTTCGACGGCCGCGGCCGTAGCGCGGAGGCCGCGACAGACGATCACATTCGCAATCTGATCGAGCAGGTGCTGTTCACCTCGCCCGGCGAGCGCGTCAATCGTCCAACGTTTGGCAGCGGCCTGATGCAGCTCGTCTTCGCGCCCAACAGCGACGAACTGGCCACCGCGACGCAGTTCCTCGTCCAGGCGGCGCTGCAGCAATGGCTCGGCGAGTTGATCGAAGTGGGTGACGTGCAGGTGGTGAACGAAGACGCCGTGCTACGCGTGACCGTGCAGTACACGGTCCGCCGCACGCAGCAGTCACAGGTCGCCGACTTTACGCGCCGGGGAGTGGGGTTGTGATCTACGCGTGCTGCGATGAGCGCCGCCGCAATATCCTGAAGGCGCAGAGCCTGCTCAACGGCATCGACTTCCTCGAGGTCGCTGATGATCCGGCGGCGCCCGCCGACACCAGGCAGCGCACGCTGTTCGTGCACTTCATTCATCCCCTACAAGCCGGCGCGCTGTCGAAAGAGAACATCCGCATCGACGGCGGAGAGCGTATCAGCAACATCGTCGTGACCCATGCTGACGTTGCCGCGCTGACTTCGCCGCCTTCTGGACTGCAAGACAACGTGCTCGTCGTGCAGGTGTCTCAACCAGGCGACTTCTCGACCTACACCCTTCGTCTCGTCCGCGAGGCCGAGCACAGCGACCCACCGGATGGCTTCGATCCGATTCTGTCCGCGGTTCATTTTTCGTTCAAGGTGGCGTGTCCCACCGATTTCGACTGCGCGCCGGCCACGGCGTGCCCGACGCCACCAGGCCCGCAGCCAGACATCAACTATCTCGCGAAGGATTACGACAGCTTCCGCCAATTGATGCTCGACCGCATGGCAATGCTGATGCCGCAGTGGAAGGAGCGCAATGCGGCCGACCTCGGCATCGCGTTGGTGGAACTGCTGGCGTATGTCGGCGATCGCTTGAGCTATCAGCAAGACGCGGTGGCGACCGAGAGCTACCTCGGCACAGCCCGCCTGCGGACCTCGGTGCGGCGGCACGCGCGCCTGGTGGACTATTTCATGCACGACGGCAGCAATGCCCGTGCGTGGGTGCAAGTGCTCGTCGCGAAGGATGCCAATCACGTCCACGTCAAAGCCGCGGCTCACGGACGCCCAACCAAGCTGCTGACGCGACTCGAGGGTCGGCCTTCAGTCATGCACCTTGAGTCGAGGACATATGAGCAGGCGCTCGCCGCCAGCCCGCAGGTCTTCGAGCTGATGCATGACATCGATGCCTTCGAGGCGCACAACGAGATGACGTTCTACACGTGGGGCGCACGCGAATGTTGCCTGCCCAGAGGGGCCACCCACGCGACGCTCAGCGGCGCCTATCCGAATCTCGAGCCAGGTGATGTCCTCGTCTTCATCGAGCGCGACCTTCAGACCGGCAAATCGGAAGATGGCAACCCGTCGCATCGTCATGCTGTGCGTTTGACCCGGGTGACCCTGGCCGACGATCCGCTGGCCCCGATCGAGCCGGCCCTTGCGTCTCCGCCGACTCCTTCGTCTCCTCCTGGGCCCGCTCTTCCGGTCACGCAGATCGAATGGCACGAGGCGGATGCGCTGCCGTTTCCGTTGTGCATCTCGGCCCGGCGCGGCAGTGAGTACTACGACAACGTGAGCGTCGTGCTGGGCAACATCGTGTTGGCTGATCACGGGCTGACCATTGAGAACGAAGAATTCGATCCAGTTCCCGATTCCATTCCCGCGCTGACCAAGGTGTCGCCCTCGAAGGGCGACCGTTGTGAGGAACCGACGGTCGTGCTCACGTCGCCGCGTTTCAGGCCGAGACTCAAGCAGGCACCGCTGACGCATGCCGCCCCGTACGACCCTCGCCAGCCACCGGAGTCGGCGGCCGCGACCATGCGCTGGACCACGAACACGCTGCTCCCGGCGATTACGCTGACCGCGCCCGCGCTGAGCGCGGACATGTGGAAACCCAAACGCGATTTGTTGAGCAGTCACCCGAACGACCGGGAGTTCGTGGTCGAGTCCGAGACCGATGGCGCGACGTACCTGCGCTTTGGAGACAGGCAATTCGGGGCGCGCCCTGCTGCCGGCACGATCTTCACGGCCAGCTATCGCGCCGGCACAGGCGTCAGTGGCAACGTTGGCGCCAGCGCCATCGCACACCTGGTCAGCAACGATCCGGCGATCTCGGACGAGGTGATCGCTGGCGTCAGCAATCCGTTGGCGGCTCGAGGCGGCATCGAGCCGGAGACGATGGAGCAGGTGCGGCAAAACGCGCCGAACGCGTTCCGCACCCAGGAGCGGGCCGTTACCCCTGATGATTACGCGCTGACCGCGCGCCGTTGCTCGGCGGATGTGCAACGCGCGGCCGCGACGTTCCGCTGGACGGGAAGCTGGCGCACGGTCTTCCTGACGGTCGACCGCTTCGGCGGCAAGCAGGTGGACGAAGGCTTCGAACGGGATGTGCGCCTGTGCATGGAACGCTACCGGATGGCGGGGCATGACCTCGAAGTGGACGGTCCGCTCTATGTCTCGCTGGAGATCGCGATGGCCGTCTGCGTCAAGCGCGGTTACTTGATTGCCGACGTGAAGGCGGCGTTGCGTGAGATGTTCAGTGGCCGTACCTCGCCTGACGGCCGGCGAGGACTGTTCCATCCAGATAACTTCACCTTCGGACAGACAGTGTTTCTCAGCTCCTTCTATGCCGCTGCGCAGGCCGTGGCGGGCGTGGACTCAGTGGAGATCACGAAGTTTCACCGTCAGGGGAGCCCAAGCGACGAGGCCCTTACATCAGGCCGGCTGACGCTTGGACGCCTGGAGATTGCACGACTCGACAACGATCCGGACTTTCCGGAGCGCGGCGTCTTCAACTTGATCATGCGGGGTGGACGATGACCGGCTGTGGCGATGGGGCGCCAGGCACGCACACCGATTGCGGCTGCTGTGAAAGCGTCTCGACCGAGACGCCGTCGCGTGTGTACAACCGGCCGGGCTTAACGGCGCTTGCCTATCGGGTGGGCACGCATGCGCAGTTCAAGCAGACCCTCGAGGCGCATCTGTCCGGTTCGGAGCGAGGCGCCCTGCATGGCTTGAACACGCGCGAAGACGATGACTTTGCGATCGCGTTACTCGATGCCTGGGCCACGGTCGCCGACGTCCTGACGTTTTACCAGGAACGCATCGCCAACGAAACCTACTTGCGCACCGCGACCGAGCGAGTCTCGCTGGTGGAGTTGGCGCGATCGATCGGCTACGAGTTGCGCCCCGGGGTAGCCGCCAGCGTCTTCCTGGTCTTCACCCTCGAAGATGCGCCGGGCGCCACGCGCCAGACCGCGACCTCGCTCGGCGTGCCTCGCTCGACGCCGATCGACGTCGGCGTCAAGGTGCAGAGCATTCCAGGCCCTGGTGAACAGGCGCAAACCTTTGAGACGGTCGAGAAGATTCACGCCCGCACCGAATGGAACGTCATTGCGCCGCGCCTGACCAGGCGTCATCCCATTCAGCGCCATGCGAGCGTGCTCTTCTTTGCCGGGCTGGCGACGGGTTTAGCGAAGGGGGACGGACTGCTGATTACGCCAGACGGCGGTGGCGACATGGTCTTTCGCCAGGTTGCCGAGGTGGTCACCAACGACGCGCGGCAACGCACCGAGGTGCGACTCCAACCGCTGCCTGGCGACTCGCCCCTGGTGGTCTCGCCGGCGACGACGGCTGTGTTCGCCGTTGCCACCGCTGGCCCTGTCACCCGGAAGTTTGTGAACACGACGGTCAACACGGCGGCGCTGCATGCCGCTGCGTTGACACAAGGATTCGAGGTGGCCGACGTGTTCGACAACCTCGATGCCATCAAGCCGCCGCCGCCAAGCGTGTTCGCCTTGCGGACGCGGGCGGCCATCTTCGGCCACAACGCTCCCAAATTCGTGGCGTTGTCGATCAGTCAACAAATCGGCGAATCCGTTCTCACGGGAGCTGGGCATAGGTTCACCCCGGGAGCGTTCCTCGGGCGCGAGGCGACCTGGGTCGAGAACAGGCTCGACAAGTACCCCGAAGACCCGGCCGACAGCAGGCACATCTATCTCGATAGTTCGTACCCGGGCCTGGTGAAGGGCAGCTGGCTGGCACTCCAGGATGGTGACCGCGCGGAAGCCTACAACGTGACGGACGTGGCGGAAGTGTCAAAGTCGGATTTCACGCTCAGCAGCAAGGTCACGCGCCTCACCCTCGACACGCGCGATGGTTTCGAACATTTCCAGATTCGACACACGACCGTGTTTGCGCAGAGCGAGGAACTGGCGCTGGCGCGACTGCCGATCGCAGATCCTGTCTCGGGACAGGCCATCGAACTCGACACGTTCGTCGACGGCTTGTCGGCAGGACAGCGAATCATGGTCTGCGGCGAACTGGAAGACGTCCGCGGGGTCCACGCCTGTGAGGTGGCCACGATTGAAAAGGTCGATCAGGTGTTGGAGACCGACGGCTTCACTCGCATCAACGTCAGCAGTCCCCTGGGCAACGCCTACGTCCGCGACACGGTGAAGATCCACGCCAACGTGGCGCTCGCCACGCACGGCGAGACGATTCAGGGCGTCGCTGGCCCCGGCGAAGTGCTCGGCAGCGGGGATGCCAGCCAGGTCATGCAACGCTTCCCGCTCCGCCAGCCGCCGCTCACGCACACGAGCGCCGCCACACCGAGCGGAACGCAGAGCACATTAGAGGTCCGCGTCAACGAACTGCGTTGGCACGAAGTGCCTTCGCTGTACGGCCATGGCTCGGACGAACGCATCTACGTGACGCGCACGGATGATGACGGCAATACCGCGGTGATCTTCGGCGACGGCAAGACGGGTGCGCGCCTTCCGACAGGCCAGGACAACGTGACGGCGACGTACCGCAAAGGCATCGGCCTGTCGGGATTGGTCAAGGCAAATCAGATCTCGCAACTGATGACCCGCCCGCTCGGGGTCAAGGGCGTGACCAACCCGATGGCTCCGGCCGGCGCCGGTGGTCCGGAAAACATCGCCGACGCGCGGCGCAACGCTCCGCTGACGGTGCTCACGTTGGGCCGCATCGTGTCGCTCGAAGACTACGAAGATTTCGCACGCGCCTTCGCGGGCATCGAGAAGGCGCTGGCCACCTGGATGTGGAGCGGAGAGCAGCGCGCGGTCTTTGTCACCGTCGCGGGGACGCAGGGAGCGCAGGTGAAGAGCGACAGTCCGCTCTACCAGAACCTGTTGCAGGCGATGCGTGCGGCCGGCGATCCGGCCGTGCCGTTGCTGATCGAATCGTACGTGCCAGCCTTGCTCCGGCTCGACGCGACGGTGAAGGTGCACCCTGATTATCTGCCGGAGAAAGTGCTCGCGGCCGTCGAACAGAAACTGCGCGAGCGCTTCTCGTTCGAGGCGCGCCAGTTTGGCCAGCCCGCCAGTCTCAGTGAAGCGATCGCGGCGATGCACGGCGCTGGCGGCGTGCTCGCGGTGGACGTGAATGCGTTTTATCGCGGCGAGACGGCGGAGTTGAAACCGCGAATAGAAGCCAGAGGGCCGCGGGCCGAAGGAGGCACGCTGCTGGCCGCCGAACTGCTCACGCTGGATCCACGCCCGCTTGGCCTGCAGGTGATGCCATGACCTTCGATGCTCAGCGGCTGTACGAATTGCTGCCAGCCCTCTATCGCATCCGCGACCTCGAAGCGGCCGCGCCGGCGCACGAGGGACCGCTCAAAGCATTGCTGTCGGTGATCGCCGAACAGGTCGCGGTGCTGGAGGAGGATCTCGAACAGCTCTACGACGATCAATTCATCGAGACTTGCGCGGAATGGGTCGTGCCGTACATCGGCGATCTGGTCGGCACGCGCAGCCTGTTCGTCTTTCCGGGTGCCACCGTCAGCCAGCGCGCGCAGGTCGCCAACACCTTGGCGTACCGGCGTCGCAAGGGCACCGCGGCAGTGCTCGAACAGCTGGTGCGCGACGTCACGCAATGGGATGCGAGCGTGGTCGAATACTTTCAGTTGCTCGCGACGACGCAGTACCTGAATCACATCCGCCCGGGCAACGTCACCACGCCGGACCTGGGGCAGTGGGAACCCCTCGAGCGAATCGGCACGCCGTTCGACGGTGCCGCGCGCACGGTTGATGTCCGCCGTATCGAGCATGGGGGCGGCCGGCACAACATCCCGAACGTGGGCATCTTCGTATGGCGTCTCGGAAGTGTCTCGGTCACCGATGCGCCCGCCTTCAAAGTCGATGACCGCATTCTTGATCTTTGCCGTAGGATTGAGAATGCGGGCGGAGAATCGAATGTTGTCACCGTCGATCGTGACCTTCTCCGCTTCGATCTTCACGCTGTCCGGGTCGGTTTGGTTGAAAAC
>JALDXK010000152.1:0-11351 GCA_032155105.1 Acidobacteriota bacterium | reverse complement strand
CCCCGGCCGTGCCGGTGATCGAAGCGCTGCTCGCGAAAGGGGCGAAGGTGCAAGCCTACGACCCGGAGGCGATGAAGACGGCGAAGGCGATCTTCGGCAGTAAGGTCACCTTCACGGCGCGGAATTACGACGCCCTCAAGGGCGCCGACGCGCTCGCGGTGATCACCGAATGGCAGGAGTTCCGCGAACCGGACTTCGCGCGCATCAAGAAGCTGATGCGCACGCCGGTGGTCTTCGACGGCCGCAACATCTATCAGCGCGACCAGATGAAGGCACAGGGCTTCACCTATTTCTCGATCGGCCGCTAGCGTCGTGACGGCCGTGACGGAGCCTCGTTAGATGTCCCGCGTGGTAGTGACCGGCGGCGCCGGCTACATCGGCAGCCACGCCGTTCGCGCGCTCGTTGATGCCGGCCACGATGTGGCCGTGCTCGACGACCTGTCGGCCGGCCACGAACAGGCCGTTCCGTCGGGTGTGCCGCTCGTGCGCGCCCGCATTCACGACCGCGACGCGGTGAGACAGCTGCTCGTCGATCACCGCGCCGATGCAGTGATGCACTTTGCGGCGTGGCTGGCGGTCGGCGAGTCGGTGCAGAAGCCGCTCGATTATTTCCAGAACAACGTCACCGGCACGCTCGCCGTCCTGGAAGCGATGCGCGATGCGGGCGTCGCCCGGTTCATCTTCTCGTCGACGTGCGCGGTGTATGGCGAGCCGGCGTCGGTGCCGATCGTCGAAACGCTCGAGAAGAAGCCGATCAACGCCTACGGCGAGTCGAAGCTGACGATCGAGCGCGTGCTGCCGCACCTCGAGATCGCCTACGGCATCACGTGGGTGGCGCTGCGCTATTTCAATGCTGCCGGCGCGCATCCCGACGGCAACATCGGCGAGGATCACGCCCATGAGATCCACGTGATCCCACTGGCGATTCGCGCCGCCACCGGCGGCACGCCCCTGAAGGTGTTCGGTGAGGATTACCCGACGCCGGATGGCACCTGCCTGCGCGATTACATCCACGTGTCGGACCTCGCCGACGCCCACATCCGGGCGCTGAAGGCTCTCGAGCGGGGCGCGCCGTCCGGCGCCTTCAACGTCGGCACGGGGACGCCGCACTCGGTCCGCTCCGTGATCGACACCGTCGGCCGGGTGGTAGGGACGCCCGTGGCCTGGCAATCCGCCCCGCGCCGTCCGGGGGATCCTGCGGTACTCTATGCAGCAGCCGACCGAGCCCGGAACGAGCTGGGTTGGCGCCCGAAATACGCTGATTTGGAGGTAATCGTCCGCCACGCGTGGCAGTGGCATTCGCGCCATCCTGATGGATATAAGGACACCGACCACCGGAAGGCTTGAAGAGCAGGCTCGACTGCGGCGAAGCCTCGCGAGCTGATGGATCCGTTCCTGCGCCTGCTTCGCTACGCCACGCCGCACCGCGCTGTGATCGCCGGCGCGGCGCTGGCCATGATCGTCTACGGCGCTGCCAGCGCCGCCCTCGCCTACCTCATCAAGCCGATCATCGACGACGTGCTGACGAGCCGGACCGACCTGGCGTTCGTCACGGTGTCGATTCTCGTCGTCTATCTGCTCAAGGGCATCGGCGCGTACTTCTCGAGCTACCTGATGGAAGGTCTCGGCCATCGCGTGGTGATGGTCGTGCGCAACGAACTGTTCAGCCACACGCTCGATCAGTCGGCGGCGTTCTTCGCCCACCGCAGCACGGGGCAGCTGCTCTCGCGCATCAACAACGACGTCGGGCTGGTGCAGCGCGCGGTGTCGGAAACGATTGGCGACCTGGCGCGCGAGTCGCTGGTGCTGCTGGGCTGCGCGGCGCTGCTGTTCTATTACGACGCCAAGCTGGCGCTGGTGTGCATGACCGCGGCACCGCTCGTGGTCTATCCGCTGGTGCGCTTCGGCAAGCGCGTGCGCACCGTGACGCGGTGGAGCCAGGAGGCGCACGAGCACATGTCGCACGTCGCCACCGAAGCCTTCATCGGTCACCGCATCGTCAAGGCGTTCGGCGCCGAGCGCCGCGAAGCGGCCAAGTTCGATCGCGCGTCGTACTCGCTGTTCAAGACCAACCTCAAGGTCACGCGCGTGCTGGCGCTGCTGCCGCCGCTCATGGAATTCCTCGGCGGCATCGCGGTGGCGGGCGCGCTGTGGTACGGCAGCCGCGAGATTGCCAGCGGCCGGTTGACGCCGGGCGAGTTCACCTCGTTCGTGGCGGCGCTGCTGCTGATGTACGGGCCGATCAAGAAGCTGTCGCGTGTGAACGCGAACCTGCAGCAGGCGATCGCGGCCTCCGAGCGGATCTTCGAGTTGCTCGACACGCACACCGAGGTGCGCGAGCGCTCCCATGCCGAGCCGCTGCCGCCGTTCACCGGGGAGATCACCTTCAAGGAGGTGAGCTTCGCCTACGAGGACGGCCACGGGCGCAGCACGCTGCGCGGGGTGTCCTTCGGCGTCCACGCGGGACAGATGATCGCGATCGTCGGCCGCAGCGGCGCCGGCAAGACCACGCTCGTCAACCTGCTGCCGCGCTTCTACGACGTGACCGGCGGCGCGATCCTGATCGACGGCCGCGACATCCGCGACGTGACGCTGCAGTCGCTGCGCGCGCAGATTGGCATCGTCACGCAGGAAACGGTGCTGTTCGACGACACCATCGCCGCCAACATCGCCTACGGCACGCCGGGAGCGGCGGTGCCCGCGATCGAGGCGGCGGCGCGCGCCGCCAACGCGCATGACTTCATCGCCGCGCTGCCGAAAGGCTACGAGACCACGATCGGCGAGCGCGGCCAGCGCTTGTCGGGCGGCCAGCGCCAGCGGCTGGCGATTGCCCGCGCCCTGCTGAAGAACTCGCCAATCCTGATCCTCGACGAAGCCACCTCTGCCCTCGACAACGAATCCGAACGGCTGGTCCAGGAAGCGCTGGCGACGCTGATGATGAACCGCACCTCGTTCGTGATCGCGCACCGGCTCTCCACCGTGCGCCGCGCCGACGCGATCATCGTCATCGAGCGCGGCCGCGTGGTCGAGATCGGACGGCACGAGGAGCTGATCGCGCGGCCGAACGGCGCCTATGCGCGGCTGCACCAGCTGCAGCTGCTCGAAGCGCGCGAGGCGAACGCGGAACCCGGAATGAAGGCCGACGGCAAGAGAGCCAAGGCAGAAAGCCAGCGATGATCAAGAGCATGACCGGCTTTGCGTCGCTGACGCGAGACGATGAGCGGGGCACGATTGGCGTGACGGTCAGGGCGGTCAATCACCGCTTCCTCGACCTGCAGATGCGGCTGCCGCAGGCGATCGCCGACCTCGAGCCGCGGCTGCGCACGCTGGTGCAGAAGCATATGGCCCGCGGCCGTGTCGAGGTGACAGTGTCGTTGCGGGCCGCAGGCGCTGAGCATCCGCGAGCGCCTCCCGGACGCCGGCGGCGTCACAGCCCTGCTGGGCACCGCCGTAGACGAGGCGGTGCTGACCGCGATTGAGCAACTGGAGGAGATGCGGGTCCGCGAGGGCGTGCACCTGCGCACGGATCTCGACATGCGCAAGGCGCTGCTGTCGGGCCTGATCGCGCGCATCGCGACGGCCGCCAATACCGGCCGCGAAGCGGTCGAGACGCGGCTCCTCGAACGGGCGCGCGAGATTGCGACGGCGCTGCCGATCGACCAGGCGGCCCTGTCGCAGGAGGTGGTGCGGGTGGCCCAGCGCTCCGACATCACCGAGGAGGTCACCCGCTTCGAGGGCCACCTGTCGCATTGGGCAGCGCTGTCGGACAGTGCCGAGCCCTGCGGCCGCAAGCTCGACTTTTTGCTGCAGGAAATGAATCGCGAGGTCAACACCATCGGCTCGAAAGCCGACGGGCTCCAGGTGTCGGAAGTGGTGATCCAGGCCAAGGCCGAACTCGAGCGGATGCGAGAACAAGTGCAGAATGTCGAATAGCAGCGCCACAGCAGGCAGATGACACAGAGACGCCATGACGCGCCGGAGCGCGGACTGTTGTTCATCATCTCGGCGCCCTCGGGCACCGGGAAGACGACGCTCGCCGAGCGGCTGGTGCAGATCCTGCCGAACCTGCGGATGTCACGGTCGTACACGTCGCGCCCGGCGCGGGCCGGCGAGCGCGACGGCCTCGACTATAATTTCGTCAGCCGCGCGCATTTCGAAGGCATGATCGCGCGCGGCGAGTTTCTCGAGTGGGCCGACGTGTTCGGCAACCTCTACGGAACGTCGCGGATCGACGCACAGGCGTTGCAGGCGTCGGGACAGGACGTGGTGCTGGTGATCGACGTGCAGGGCGCCGCGCAGGTCAAGCAGAGCGGCGTCGATCACACGTCGATCTTCGTGCTGCCACCGTCGTTCGAGATTCTCGAGCGCCGGCTGCGCGGCCGGAGCGCCGACAGCGAAGCCGCGATGCAGAAGCGGCTGGCGGCGGCCCGCGCCGAAGCCGGCTGCTTCGTGGATTACGACTACGTGGTGATCAACGACCAGCTCGAGCCGACCGTGGTGCGATTGCAGGAAATTATCGCCGCCGAACGGTCGCGCATGCATCGCATGACCCCCGTCGCCGAAGACATCATCAAGTCCTTCAAAAAAGCCGATAATTGAGATCGAGATGGCGCTGATTGCATTGGGCGTGTGCGGCGGAATCGGGGCCTACAAGGCGGTCGAAATCGCCCGCGGGCTTCAGAAGAACGGGCACGACGTCGTGGCCGTGATGACGAAGTCGGCCCGCAAGTTCGTTGGGCCGCTGACCTTCGAGGCGATCACGCGCCGCGAAGTGATCACCGACCAGTGGCAGCCCGGCGCCAACGCCGATATCGAGCACATCGCCATCGCGTCGAACATCGACCTGCTCGTGGTGGCGCCGGCCACGGCGAACACCATTGCCAAGTTCGCCAACGGCCTGGCCGATGACTTCCTGTCGTCGCTGTACATCGCCACGCGCGCGCCGGTCCTGCTCGCGCCGGCGATGAACACCAACATGTTCGAGCACCCGGCAGTGGTGAAGAACCTCGACACGCTTGGCGCCCGCGGCGTACAGATGGTTGACCCCGGGTCCGGGTATCTCGCGTGCGGCTGGATCGGGAAAGGCCGCCTCGCCGAACCGGCTGACGTGGTGATGGCCGCCGAGCAGATGTTGCGGTCGCGAACCGCGGCCACCATGGCCGGACGCCGCATCCTGATCACCGCTGGACCAACGTTCGAAGACATCGATCCGGTGCGGTTCGTCGGCAACCGCTCGAGCGGGCGCATGGGCTACGCGGTGGCTGCCGAAGCGCTGCGTCGCGGCGCCGCCGTCACGCTGGTCACCGGGCCTACACACCTGACCGCGCCGCACGGCGCCGACGTCGTGAAGGTGCGGAGTGCCGCGGAGATGCATGCCGCCGTGATGGAACGCGCCGCCGGACCCGACGTGGTGATCATGGCCGCGGCGGTGGCGGACTACGCGCCGGCGGAGAAGTCGCACCAGAAGGTCAAGAAGGCCGAAGGACCCGTGACGATCACGCTGCATCGCACCAGGGACATTCTCGGCGAGCTTGGCAAGTTGCCATCACGCACGCAGAAGCTGCCGGTGCTGGTTGGCTTCGCCGCTGAAACGCGAGACGTCGTCTCGTACGCGAAAGACAAACTCACGCGGAAGGGCGCCGACCTGATCGTCGCCAACGACGTGTCTCGCAGCGATGCCGGATTCGATGTCGACACCAACGCAGTGTCGCTCGTGACTGCCGCCGGCGTTGAGGAATTGCCCCTGCAGGCCAAGGCCGCCATCGCGGCGACGATCCTCGACCGCGTCGAGAAACTTCTGCCGGCCGGGGCTCGATCCCCTGAAGCCTTGGCGAAAGCGGACTGAAAGCGTCACGATGTCCCGTGAGTTAGCGGATCACCTGAAGTATTTCGCGGAGATCGGTGTCGAAGGCGTGAGCCGCGATCCGAAGTGGCGGGAGCGCGCAATTAACCCCGCTCAGACAAGTGCACCTGAGCCCTTCGATCTGGACATAATCAAATCAGATATCGGTCCAGATTGTCGTCGTTGCAAACTGTGCACCCTCGGCCGATCGCAGATCGTGTTCGGGGTCGGCAATCCCAGGGCACGCCTGATGTTCGTGGGCGAGGCGCCTGGGGAAGAAGAAGACAAGCGCGGCGAGCCGTTCGTCGGCCGCGCCGGCCAGCTCCTCACGAAGATCATCGAGGCGATCGGCCTGACGCGCGACCAGGTCTACATCGCTAACGTAATCAAGTGCCGCCCGCCCGGCAACCGCAACCCCGAGCCCGACGAAGTCCAGGAGTGCGAGCCGTTCCTGTTCCGTCAGATCGACGTCATCAAGCCGCTGGTCATCGTCCCGCTCGGCAAGTTCGCGGCGCAGTCGCTGCTGAAGACGCAGGATCCGATCACTCGGCTGCGCGGCCGGCAGTTCGACTACCGCGGCGCGGTGCTCATCCCCACGTTCCATCCCGCGTATTTACTGCGCAACCCGTCGGCCAAACGCGAGGTGTGGGACGACATGAAAAAGGTTCGCGCGATCCTGCAGGCCGAGTCCTGACTGCCAACTGCCGACTGCAGGCTGAACTCTTAACTGTCGACTGTCGACTGCCGACTGTGTCTGCGCGCCTCATTTCCGTCGCTGTCCCCATTCCCGCGCTCGGCCTGCTCACCTATGCAGTTCCGGATGGCGTCGACATGCCCAAGAGCGGCGCGCGGGTCGTGGTGCCGGTGGGACCGCGGACGATGACAGGGATCGTGCTCGGTGAAGCGGCGGCCGCCGACACGCGCTACACCATCAAGCCAATCGCGCAACTGCTCGACGAGAGCGCGTTCGTGCCGGCGGACGTGGTCGCGCTCGCCCAATGGGTGTCGGACTACTACCTGGCCGGCCCCGGCGCGACGCTGGCCACGGCCCTGCCGCCGCATGGGCTGACCACGCGGCGCGATCGCTTCAAGACGGTGCGCGTGGTCGCGCTGACCGCCGCGGCGCTCGACGAATTCCTGCCGAAGATGGGCGCGAAGCCGCGCGAGGCGGTCGACCTGTTGCGCGGCTCGCCGCAGGGCATCCCCTCGCCGGAGTTGACCAAGCGCGGCGTCAGCGCCGCGACGGTGTCGAAGCTGAAGAGCCTCGGGTTGATCTCCATCCGCGAGGAACGGGTTGATCGCGATCCCTTCGAGCACGCCGTCTCCGCCGTCGCACCTCCTGCGCCGCGGGAGACCACGCCAGATCAACAACGGGCGCTCAACGCCCTGATCCCGCTGGCCACGGCGCGCGCGTTTCACGTGGCGCTCGTGCACGGCGTGACCGGCAGCGGCAAGACCGAGGTCTACCTGCGCCTCGCCGACGTGGTCCGTAAGCGCGGCCGCGGCGTGCTCGTGCTGGTCCCCGAGATCGCGCTGACGCCGCAAGTGGCGGCGCTGTTCCGTGCCCGATTCGGAACGTCGGTGGCGATTCAGCACAGCGGACTGTCGGATGGCGAGCGCCACGACCAGTGGCACCGCATCCGCCGCCGCGAGGTCAGCGTCGTGATTGGCACCCGCTCGGCGGTGTTTGCGCCGATCCACGACCCGGGTTTGATCATCGTGGACGAGGAGCACGACACCTCCTATAAGCAGGACGAGACGCCGCGCTACCACGGCCGCGACGTGGCGATCATGCGCGGCAAGTTCAACAACGCCCTGGTCCTGATCGGCTCCGCAACGCCGACCATCGAGTCCTATGCCAACGCGCTCGACGGCAAGTACACGCTGGTGTCGATGGACCGGCGCGTACTCGACCGCCCGATGGCGAGGGTCGACGTGGTCAACATGCGCGACGAGATCGCGCAGCAGGGCGACGACGTAGTGCTCAGCCGAGCCCTGGTCGCGGCCATCGCGACGCGGCTCGGGCGCCAGGAGCAGTCGCTGATCCTGCTGAACCGGCGCGGCTTCGCCACGTCGGTGATCTGCCGCCAATGCTCGGCGGTGCTCGAGTGCCCGAACTGCAGCATTTCGCTGACCATTCATCGCTTGTCGCGCCGAAGCCCGACGGGCGAAGGCGGACCGGGGCCTGAATTCAGGGGCCGCTGCCATTACTGCAACTTCGCGAAGACGGTGCCCAACGCGTGCGAGAAATGCGCGGCGCCGTACCTGGAGCGGATCGGGTTCGGCACCGCGCGCGTCGAGGCAGAGGTCCGCAAGGCGTTTCCCGAGGCGCGCCTCGCGCGCGTCGATCGCGACACCGTGCGCCGCAAGGGCAGCCTCGTCGAGACGCTGGAGAAGGTGGCGCGCCGCGAGGTGGACATCCTCGTCGGCACGCAGATGATCGCCAAGGGCCACGATTTTCCGCACTGCACATTGGTCGGCGTTATCTCCGCCGACGTCGGCCTCGGCCTCGCGGATTTTCGATCCGCCGAGCGGACCTTCCAGTTGCCGACCCAGGTGGCCGGCCGCGCGGGGCGCGGCGAGCTGGAAGGGGAGGCGATCGTGCAATCGCTGGTGCCGAACCACTACAGCATCCGGCTCGCCTGCGCGCAGGACTACCGCGCGTTCTACGACAAGGAAGTCGAGTTCCGGCGCACGATGCGTTATCCGCCGCAGGTGGCGATGGTCAACGTCGTGGTGCGGGGCCGCACCTTCGATGAGGCGATGGACGGCGCGCAGGATCTGGCCGATGCGACGCGCGGTCCGCAGGGCTTCGTGATCCTCGGGCCTGCGCCCGCGCCACTCGCCAGGCTGCGCGGCGAGCATCGCGTCCAGTTCTTCCTGAAGGGCACCAGCCGCAAGGCGATGCGCGAAGCGTTGCAACTCGCGGTGTCGCGTACGCCGAAGCTCGCCAAGCGCATTTCGATCGACGTCGATCCGCTATCGATGTTGTAGGGCCCTTACGGGCAGGCCTTCGCCAGCGCGTCCAGCGCGGCGGCGTCCGTGCGCGATGTGGCCGCGACAATCGCTTCGGCGATTCGGCACCCCGCGGCAGGCCGGCGCTCGGTCTCGTCGGCCGCCGACGCCAATAGCCACACGAACTGCAGGTACTGCGGCGCACGATCGGGCCGCAGCCGCAGCGCCGCCATCACGTGGGCCTCGGCGGCGTCGGGTTCGCGCATGGCGATCGACGTCAGTGCGAGGTTGGCGTGTGCTTCGGCATTGTCCGGATTCGCACTCACCGCCCGCGTGAACGCCTCGTGCGCCTCGGTAGTGCGGCCCTCGCGCATCAGCAGGCTGCCGTAATTATTGTGGGCGGCCGAGTGACGGGCATCGTGCGTGACGGCGTCGCGGTACTGCTGGGTCGCGCCCGCCAGATCACCCGTGGCCTCGAGCGCGACCCCGACGTTGAACGATGCGGACGCGGATGGCTGTAGGCGTGCCGCAGCGGTGAAGTGGCGCAGCGCGTCGGACGGCCGATCCAGCGACATGTAGATCGTAGCAGCGTCATTCCGCAGATCAACACGATACGGCTCGCGTGCGATGAGCACCTCGCTGCCGATCGCGTCTTCGGCCAGCATCTTGCGGCGCGCGGCACCTGCCAGCCCGTCGCGATCGCGCGCGGACACCGTGGTCACTTGCAGCCACACGTCGCCCATCTCGTCGTGGGCGCGCCATCCCCACTCGGCAGGTTGCGGCGGCAGTTGGGGATTCCGCACGTTCGCGGTGGTGTTGTCGAAGAGGTATTCGAGATGAAGCGTGGCGCCGGCAGGCAGGCTCACCGGCACGCGATATTGATAGCGCTCCTGCCACGCCGGGTCCCAGTCGTCGATGCGCAGCAATTCGCGCCGCGATCCATCCGGCAGGTCCGCCCACGTGCGCGTCGCGCGCGCGCGGTAATGCGCATGCGCCTGCACCGCGTGCACCTCGACCGCCACGGGTAGCACGAATGAATCGGCGACCGTCTTTCGCGTGCCCGCCGGAATCTGCAGCTGCTGCCGGCCAAGCCGAATCATCACCGGCAGTGCGGTGGGAGGCGTGTTGCCGAAATACAGCCCGATCGCAGGTTCGACCAGCTCGGGTTTGCCCGTGGGCCGCATGTGCAACTGCACCACGACGTCGGTGTTCGGTTCGACCACCCACGCCGTGGCATCGTCCAGGCGCGTGAGCGTCTGGCCTGGCGTCCAGCCGAGAAAGTGACCCTCAGGAAAATCCGCGGAGCGAAGAATCACCCCCTCGTAGCCGGCGGCGGGATCC
Source organism: Acidobacteriota bacterium (assembly GCA_032155105.1). GTDB lineage: Bacteria > Acidobacteriota > Vicinamibacteria > Vicinamibacterales > UBA2999 > 12-FULL-67-14b. Next base: position 1,213 of record JALDXK010000152.1, on the reverse strand, counting down.
CCATCGTCCAACGTTCGTGAGGCGCCCGTCGGATCGAGTCGGATGTTGGCGTGGTGCACCGCCGGCGTGCCGGGACGGAACTGCCAACCACGCACGTAGCGGCGGGTAGCGACAGGCAGGGGCACTACGAAATTCCTGAACACATCAGGGCCATCCGCGCGAAGCGTGAATGCGGGCAACTTCAGCACCACGTCTGGCGTGCCCTGCGTCCAGCCGCCGGTGTCGCGTGCGATGGGCACTGCGTCCGCATCACCACGGGCCCGGTCGCCATCGATCCAGCGCGTCAGTATCTCCATCTGAGAGTCGGTGAGGCGGCGCTCGCCATGAAACTCCCCGGCACCCGGCGCCGGCTTCCACGGCGGCATGTAGCCACGAGTAATCACCGCCCGAATCGTCGCCGCGCGGTGCTGAACGTCCGCGAAGGTGGCAAGGCTGAACGGCGCGTCACCGCCGTCTTGATGGCACGGTGTGCACTTGGCGGACAGTATGGGGGCGACGTCGCGTGAAAAGGTGACCGACGGTTGAGCCGCTGTTACCGTTGCCATCACCAGGCACACGCCCGCACCAGCCGCGATGCGCCACATGGGCGCAGTATAAGTTGAGCAACCGCCGCCCACACGGCAGCTTCCTCGGATATGATTCGCCCCGATTTCATTCGCACGGTGCCGCTCTGTTCCCGTGGTTGGTTTCAACCTGTCGGAGGAGGCCGTATGCGTTGTCTTTTGGTGGTTGGAAGCCTGGCAGTCCTTGCCGGGTTCGGTGTTCCTGTTTCTGCGTTTGCACAATCGAGCGGTATCGCCGGCGTGGTCCGCGATTCGAGCGGCGCCGTGATGCCGGGGGTCACCGTCGAGGCGTCGAGCCCGGCGTTGATCGAGAAGGTCCGCACGGTTTTTACCGACACGCAGGGTCGCTACAACATCGTCGACCTGCGTCCCGGCACCTACACCGTGACGTTCACGTTGACGGGTTTTTCCACGGTCAAGCGTGAAGAGATTCTGCTGTCTGCCGCCTTCACCGCCAACATCAACGCCGAACTGAGGGTCGGCGCCCTCGAGGAGACCATCACCGTCTCGGGCGAGAGTCCAATCGTCGATACCCAGAACGTCGTCAAGCGCCAGATTGTCGATCGCGACGTGATCGAAGCGATGCCGACCTCGAAGAACTGGTCCACGCTCGGCGTGATGTCGGTCGGCGTGTTCAGCATCCAGAACGA
>JALDXK010000151.1:0-11353 GCA_032155105.1 Acidobacteriota bacterium | reverse complement strand
CGTCCGACGCAAGTAGTGCAAACGCTGGGCCGCGCAGGCACTGCAGGAATTGGCGGGTCCGCCCCGGCGTTGCGGGAAATCGTTCGCGATGGTGCGGAGATTTCCCGTAGCCGCCACGTGAATCCGGACGTGCTGCCCGGGCGATCACGACTGGCACGAACGATGCTCCTTCCGGGCTGTCCTCTCCAAGGAGCCTTTATGAAAACCATCGCCATCGGCGTAGTGGTATTCGCGCTCGCAACAGCGTCGGCCTCCTCTCAAACACCCGACGAGCAGGCGCGGATCCTCCGTGATTTCCAGCAGCGCGTGGCGGACTATACCCAGCAGCGGCACACCTGCCTCGACGTGTACCCCGAGGCCGTCACCGCTGCCGCGCCTGCGCCGCGGATCTTCACGCCACCGGTGGCGATGGTGTTTCGGCAGTTGATCGCGAAAGCCCTTGGTGATCGTGATGGCATTCGGACCATCCGCGGCGTCGGCGAGCGCCCGCACGCCGTGGTCCTCGAGCCTTTCCCCTCAACCTGGCTGCAGGATTTCCCGCGCGTGCTGCAAGATGCGTTGCCGCCGCTTCCCGCGCCGCTCGAATATCGGCTCATCGGCCACGACCTCGTGCTCCGCGACAAGGAGGCCGACGTCATCATCGGCGTGCTCCGCGACGGGGTTGGACCGGCGTTAACGGTGATTCGCTGAGGAGGGCGTGATGGGAATGCCACTCGCGGTAGGGTCAGGCAGGGACCCACAGACTCCGAGCCATGAGCTCGTGATGCGCGCCATGCGCGAATTCGAGGAACTGCCCGCCCTTCGCCTCACCCTGGAGCAGGCCATGCGCCTGCTATCGGCCGAACGGGCCGCTTGCCAGGAGGCCTTCGATGCCCTGATCGAAGTGCACGTCCTCGAGCGGGACCGAACGGGCCGCTACGCACGCTGCGGCCCGCAGTAGTCGAACACCGTTCAGGGAGCTTATTCCAGGTTGAAAGGCGCCCCCGGGGGCCCCGCACTATGCCCCGGCGATCTCCATCCCAGTGGACGGGCTCACGCACGGCAGAGAGCACTTTGCCGTAGAATTCTCAACCTCAGCCCATTTCGGGCGGATATTCGCGAAGCGCCGGGTGGCATGGAAGCTGCTCCTAGATACCGCCGTCCCCGAGCTTTCGCAGAAGACGAGGCAGGATCCGATGAAGAAGACGGTCATAGCGGCAGGCATCGTGATGGTGACGTGGGCCGGCTCGGCGCCGGCGGCCGCGCAAACCCCGAGCAAGGGCGAAGCGGTATACGTTGCGCAGCGATGCTCCTTGTGCCATTCGCTCGACGGCAAGGGACAGAAGGCGGGACCACTCGACGAGGTCGGCTCGAAACTGAGCGCCGATGAAATCCGCGAGTGGATCGTGAACCCCGCGGAGATGACGAAGAAGACCAACGCCACCCGGAAGCCGCCGATGCGCGCGTACCCGAAGCTGGCGAAGGAAGACCTCGACGCTCTGGTCGCGTTCCTCGCGGCGAAGAAGAAGGCCTGATGAAGCGTCGAAATGCGCGTGGACCTACCGTCGGCAGAACCCAACCCGGTCTCCTTGATCGGCGTCGCCGTGACGACGGCCTCCGCGGTAGTGTTCCTCGCGCGTTTCGCGTCCGCTGAACGACGGAGCCACACACGGCGAAAGACGGCCAGGTGATCGCTCAGAACTGAGAGAGCTGCGATGCGATGCCCTAGGGTGATCACGCTGTTGAACCTGTCGGCCGCCGCGCTGTTTGCGACGGTGTTTGCCATGCAAACGGCGCGTGGTGTGGGCGCCGAAACCGCGAAGCTGTCGGGAGACTCGCCGCAGGCCCAGGCCGCACAGCCCCAGGAACCAAAGCCCCCGGCGCCACCGGTGCAGACACCGCCCGCCCAGGCGCCCGGACAGCCGCCGGCCGGATACGCCGGCGCAGAGGTGTGCGCGACGTGCCACACCGGCTACGACTCGTCGATCAACGCCTCGAAACACGGCCAGGTCAACAACCCACGCTCGCCGGCAGCGGCGCAGGGTTGCGAGACCTGCCATGGCCCCGGTGAAGCCCACGCCAGTGATCCGGTGACGATCAAGCCGGTCCAGTTCAATCGCATCTCCGCCAAGGACGTCACCGCGACGTGCACCACGTGCCACAACCGCGGCATGCACGCGCTGTGGAAGGGCAGCCAGCACGAGCAGCGCAACGTGTCGTGCGTCAGCTGCCACAGCGTGCACAAGCCGGCGTCGGCCACGTCCCAGCTCAAGGCGATCAATCAACAGCAGCAGTGCATGACCTGCCACCGCGACAAGGTGGCGAAGCTGGATCGGTCCGGTCACATGCCGGTACGTGAGGGCAAGATGGAGTGCTCGTCGTGCCACAACCCGCACGGCTCGACGAACGTGCGGCTGCTGAAGACCGGTAACTCGATCAACGAATCGTGCTCGTCGTGCCATGCCGAGAAGCGCGGCCCGTACCTGTTCGAGCATGCCGGGGTCAGCGGCGACAGTTGCGCCACCTGCCACGATCCCCACGGCTCGAACAACGATCGCATGCTGGTGGCGAAGCTGCCCTTCCTCTGCCAGCGCTGCCACAACCATATCAAGCACCCGTCGACCATCTACGACAACAAGGTGGTGGAGAGCAGCAACCGCCTGTTCAGTCGAAGCTGCGTCACCTGCCACTCGGCGATTCACGGCTCGAACCATCCGGCAGGTTCGACGTTCCTGCGGCAGTAACGGAGGCGACCATGCGAACGACATCCGTTCTGACCGCCGCCTTCCTCCTGGGCCTCGCGTCGACCGCGCCGGCGCAGGATCCACCGTCGCTGCCGCCGCCGACCGACCCGGTGATGATCGGCCGCGCTGAAACCACTGGCCGCTGGTACGGCACCGTCGACTTCGGCGCCCGCGCCAGCAACGTCGACGGCGACGAGGCGCGCTTCCAGCGCTATCGCGATCTGCGATCGGGCGTGTACGCCACCAGCGGCGTAGCTGGCCGGCGGACCCAGGATTGGACCTTGGAAACGCAGGCGTGGAACATCGGCTACCGCGACCAGCGCTATCAGCTCGACGTCGAGCGCATTGGCAGGCTCACGGGCACCTTCCTGTTTGATCAGATACCGCTATGGATCAGCGGCGACACGCGGACGCTCTACACCGAGACGCAACCCGGGGTGTTCCGCCTCGAGGACTCGATGCAGCAGACGATCCAGGCCGGGCAGGCCACGCTGGCTGCGTACGAGGATCAGGCGGTGCAGTTCGATTTGCGGACCATGCGCAAGATCGGCCAGGCCGACGTGATGTTCAACGCCACGCCGTCCTCCGATCTCATGCTGCACTTCAAGAGCACGGTGCGCGATGGCAGCATTCCGTTCGGCGGGACCTTTGGGTTCAGCAACGCCGTTGAGATCCCCGCACCGGTGACGTTCCGCACCACCGACTTCCGTACCGCCTACGAGTGGTCGAACACCCGCGGCCTGTTCCGCGTCGGCTGGGACGGTTCCTCCTTCGACAACGAGCTCGAGAGCGTGGTCTGGGAAAACCCGCTGCGCTTCGGACCCGATGCGGCCGGTGCGCCGTCGCAGGGCCGGATGGCGTCGTGGGACGACAACACGTTGAGCTATCTGCACGGCACCGGATCGGTCGCGCTGCCGATGCGCGGGAGACTGACCGGCTATCTCGCCCTGGGCCAGGGCACCAGCAACGAAGATCTGCTCCCCTTCACCATCAACACCGCCATCCCGCCGCCGCCGCTGGCGCGGCTCACCGCCGAAGCGGAGAGCCAGATGACGATCGCCAACTTCACGTTCGCGATGCGGCCGGCTGCGATCTTCGCGATCAACGCGCGCTATCGCTACAGCGATGTCGACGTGGAGACGCCGATTTTCGACCGCAGCCTCGGTTCCGTGTCGTACGACACCAACCTGCAGGCGTCCGCAGATGAGTCGCGCTATCACAGCACGACGCGCTCGACCTTCGACGCCGATGCGGCGTTCGACCTGTTCCGCTATACGCAACTCAGGGCTGGATTCAGCAACCTGGGCACCGACTATACCCACCGGCTCTGGGAAAGCACGACGGAGAACGTGATCCGCCTCTCTGCCGACGTCACCGGCAACCCGCTGTTCGGTGTTCGGGCCCTCTATGAAAACCGCGAGCGCACCGGCGACAACTTCCAGTCCGAAGAGCTCGAGCACGTCGGCGAGCTGCCAGGGATGCGGCACTACGACATTGCCGATCGCAACCGCGATCGCCTGACGCTCATTCTCAATGCCCTGCCCGCCGGCACGTTCGGGCTGACGGCGTCGATCGGCATCGGCCGCGACGAATACTCCGCCAGCGACCACGGGCTGCAGTTCTACGATTCGGACCAGTATTCCGTCGGCGCGAACTACGCGCCCGACGATCGCTACAACCTCTTCGCCAGCTACGGGTGGGAGAACTACAGTTCGCAGCAGCGATCGCGCAATGCCAGCAGCACCGCCGACCAGGCCAACCCGACGCGCGACTGGACCACGGACTTCACGGGCAAGGTGAATTTCTTCGAGGCCTCGTTCGACATCAACAACGTCATCGAGCGCACGATGATCCGCCTGACGGCCGACTGGAACAAGTCGAACGACACCTACCTGTATGGCCTGGTGACCGGGTCGCCGCTCGCGGTGCCGGAGCAACTGCCGCCGGTGAAGAACGAGATGCTGCGTGCCGAGATCGACGTCAGCTACGAAATCGCGCGGAACCTGCGCCTTGGGGTCGCCTACTGGTACGACGATTACAAGGTCGAGGATTTCGCATTCGGCCCTGAAACGATTTCGGGCATCTCATTCCCGCCGGTGCAGGAAGGCGAGCAGGCGCCGACCACCAACGCGCTCTTGCTGGGGTATCAGTACCGGCCGTACACGGCGCACGTCGGGTTCGTGCGCCTCACTTACGGCTTCTGAACGTGCGAATGGCCTTTCGCGGGACCGTCGCCCACCAGCACGGTCCCCATCAGGCCGCCCTCCGCATGATCGAGGATGTGGCAGTGGATCATCCACTCGCCTGGCCGCTCGTCGAAATGCACCAGCAGCCGCACCGTGCTCTTCATTGGCACGTTGACCGTATCCTTCAACGCCAGCGGCCGCACCGGCTGGTGCTTCTCGTCCAGCACGTGAAAGAAGAACCCGTGCAGGTGGAACGGGTGGTCCCAGTCTGAATCGTTCTTCACCGTCCAGATCTGCTTCTCCCCGAGCTTGCCGGCGAACGGCTTCGCCTTCCAGTACGGAACGCCATTGATGCGGAACTCCGACTTGTTGTTCTGCATCGGCGGCAGCGTCAGCACCATCTCCACCGGCGTCGCACCCTCGACCGATGGTACGTCCATCGTGTGCGTCTTCGTGAATGGTTTCGGGTCCACCGCCGCCTCGCCGGTGAACTCGATCGTCAGCACCTCTTCGACGCTGCGGTACTCGACGCTGCCGTAGCCGCGGTTGTAGAGCATCGCGCGAAGTGGCAGCGGCGCGCCTGGTTTTCCTTTCGGCGTCACGATCACATCGACACGCTCGCCCGCGGTCACCAGCAGGATGTCGGTTTTCACCGGACGCTCCTGGAGCCCGCCGTCCACGCCAATCACCGTGAACTCCTGCCCGTCGAGATCAAGATAAAAGAAGCGGCTCTTCGCGGCGTTGACGATGCGCCAGCGCTGTGGTGCGCCTGACCGTGCCTTGATCACCGGGCGATGGCGGCCATTGGCCAGCACGTAGTCGCCTTCGCGTCCAAACACCATCCCTGCCGAACCGCCGCTGTCGGCCGGCTCGAGCTGGCCCTTCGCATTGAAGCCGATGTCGCTGAGCACGAGCGTGAGTTGATCTTCGACGCCGACGCCATCATCCGGATCCTCGACGAGGAGCGGGCCGTAGAGTCCAAACCCGACCTGCGCGGCCGACATCACGTGCGGGTGATACCAGTACAAACCCGCATCGCGGACGACGAAGTCGTAGGTGAACGTTCCGCCCTGCGGCACCGGCGGTTGCGAAATCTCCGGCACGCCGTCCATCTCGATCGGCACGCGCACGCCGTGCCAGTGCACCGTCGTCGGTTCGACCAGTTCGTTCTTGAAGTGCACGATGACGCGATCGCCGACGCGCGCCTTGATCAACGGTCCAGGAAGGCCGCCGTTGTAGGTCCAGGCCTGCACGCGCTTGCCGGGCGCCACTTCGACTTGGGCGAGCTTCGCGATGAGATCGATCTCGACGACCTTTTGGTCAGGATTGCGATCGGCGGCCTCGTTCAACTTGACGCCGTCTCTCCAGCCCGCCGGCGCGTACGACTGCGCTGAACTTACCAGCGGCAGCAGGAGACACGCCACGAGCGTGATGAACAAGGGCATAGACAAGTGCTGAGCAAGTGCCGCGCCATGGACGCCGGCCGAGACCGCGCCATTTTTGCGGCAGTGGTTCTTGTGGATAACGGAATTTTCCCACGTCTGGCGGGATTTTTCGAGCTGAGCGGTGGCGCCCAGACAAACGGAGACAAACTTCGTCCCGATGGGGTTACGATCGGTGGATGCGCACGCAGAGTCTCGTGATCGTGATGGCGGCGGCAGCCCTTGGCACCGCGGCATTCGTATCAGCCCAGCAGAAACCGGTGTCTTCGCGCACGCCCATCGTTGTCTACAAGACGCCGACGTGCGGGTGCTGCGGCATGTGGGTCGAGCACATGCGGCAGAACGGCTTCCAGCCCGAAGTGCATGATGTGTCGGCCGACGCAGTGCGTGCGGTCAGCCAGAAGGCGGGCCTGAAGGACGAGGGCGCGTCTTGCCACACCGCGAAGGTCGGCAACTACATCGTCGAGGGCCACGTCCCCGCGTCGGATGTTCAGCGCATGCTGAAGGAGAAGCCGGCGATCGCGGGCATCGCGGCACCCGGCATGCCGGTAGGATCACCGGGCATGGAAATGGGTGGCCGCACCGAGCGCTACGACGTGGTGTCGTTCACGAAGGACGGCGCGACGAAGGTCTTCGCGACGCACGGCAAGTAACCGGCGAGGCTCCGCCTCCGACCTGCGAGTACGTAGGGAGGGTCTTCAGACTTCGTACGTAGAGGCGGGACTTCAGTTCCGCCTTCAGGCGAGCGGACGATTCACCCGCGGCAGGGCCGCGCGCGGCGGGGCTAGGACGACTCCAGCCGACGGAGGTAAAGTAACAAGCCGCCGCACAACGCAAAGCACGCCAGACTTGCGAGCTGGCCTGACCGGCACCACCATCGAGACCATCCTCATCATGAGCCGCTGGCAGAAAGAGGACGTGCTGCACACGGACAAGGATGGCTTCGTCGTCCTCGAGCGCGCGACGCTCGAAGAAGTCGCCGCGACCTGACCGCCTCAAAGCAGCCTGAAGATTTATATCATTGATATATATGTATATAATGACGGTATATGGCCCTCAGCCTCAAAGATCCGGAGGCCGACCGCCTCGCCCGCGAAGTCGCCAGGCGTACCGGCGAGACCCTGACAGGAGCCATCGTGGTCGCGTTGCGCGAGCGGCTGGCGCGCCTTCGCGGCGGACCCAGGCGCCGGCCCCTTCGCGACGAGCTGCGCGACATCGCGAAACGCTGCGCGGCCCTGCCGACGCTCGACGATCGCACCGATGACGAGATCCTCGGCTACGACGATCGCGGACTACCCCGCTGATGGTGATCGATACGTCCGCGCTGCTGGCGCTGCTCCTCGACGAGCCTGAGGCCGAAGACTTTCGCACCGCGCTCGAGGTCGATGAGACCCGCCTGGTGTCGGCCGCGACCCTGCTCGAAGCGGCGGTCGTGATCGAAGCGCGCAAAGGTGACGCAGCAGGCCGTGAGCTTGACCGCCTGATCGACAAGGCCGCGATCGACATCGTGGCTGTCGATGCCGATCAGGTCGAGGAAGCGCGCAAGGCCTGGCGGCGATTCGGTCGCGGCCGCCACGAAGCCGGACTCAACTACGGTGACCTGTTTGCCTACGCGCTCTCGCGCACCAGCGGCGAAGCCCTGCTCTTCAAGGGCGACGACTTCAGGCGAACCGACGTCGCGCGCGTGATCTAGCCCACCCGATCCGTCAAACCGTCGCTCACTACGACCAATTGGATTGAGCAGTGGGACGAAATAGGAGCAGTGTGACGAACTGCCATTTTCGAGGGATGGGAACACGTCGTCCAAGTCTCGTCACGGTTCGGGATAAGCCCAGTGATGGTACCAACTTTGGTTGTCTTTTCTCTGCTCAGGAGTCTTTCGCGCTCGAAGACGAACAAGAGAGGGGACAGACATGTTGAGATTGCTAACTCGGGGCCTGCTGGTCATCACGCTGGCCGCCGTCGCGGCGCCCTCGTTTGCGCAGCCTGCCCAAACGGGAACGATCAGCGGTGAGGTCAAGGACAGCACTGGCGCCATTCTTCCCGGCGTTACCGTCACCATCACCAGTCAGGACCGAGGTTTCGCTCGCGACACGGTGAGCGACGGAAACGGTCGCTACGTGTTCCCCGCGGTGCCGATCGGGTTGTACCGAATCACGGCCACGCTCCAAGGCTTTCAAACGGCATCCAGCAGCGACAATCTCGTCGAAGTGGAGAAGACGACCGCCGTTGCCCTGACCATGAGCGTCGGCCAGCTCACCGACACGGTACAGGTCGTGGGTGAAACGCCGATCGTCGATAGGACGACGGTGACGGCGACCGCGCGCCTCAGCAAGGACGAGTTCGAGAAGCTGCCCGTGGGCCGAAGCTACCAGGCGATCACCGGCACCGCACCCGGCGTCGTTGGGACCGGCAACGTCAACAGCGCCGGCGCGCTCACCACCTCGAACCTGTTCGTCATCGACGCCGTCGACACCACCGACCCGACGACGGGCACCTTCGGCACCAACTTGAACTTCGAGGCAATCCAGGAAGTCAGCGTGTTGACGTCCGGGGTCGGCGCCGAATACGGCCGCGCCCAGGGCGCCATCGTCAACGTCATTACCAAGTCGGGGACGAATCGTTTCGAGGGCTCGTTCAAGTACCTCTTTGCCAACGACGAATGGAATGCACAGAACACCACGGTCAATCAGGTCACCGGGGCGTCGCTCGAGCGGGTGAAGTTCGACCAGGTCAATCCGACCTATTCATTCGCCGGTGGCGGTCCGATCTGGAAGAATCGCGCGTTCTTCTTCGCCACCTGGGAGCTCATTCAGGCCACCTCGCCGCAGCGCCAGACGGCTGGCAAAGTGCCCGAGGATTTCCAGCAGGTGCGCGAGGACAAGTACTCGAACGTGCGCGGCACCTTCCAGGTTCGCGATGGCCATACCCTGTGGCTGAAGTATTACCAGTCGCCGGGTGACGGCATTCTTCGCGACGACTACTGGATCAACTCGACGTTCACCGGCGATCGCGAAGCGATCACCGCGCAGAGCCAGACCGCGAAGAACTGGGCGGCCCAGTGGAGCGGCGTGATCCGCAACAACTGGTCGGTGGAAGCGGCCGGGGCGAGTTACGCGTCGCGCATCGACGTCGGCACCTTCGAGATGGGCATCCTCAACGGCGCGCCGATCGAAAGCCTCGACGACGGCAAGTACTACAACGGCGCCACCTTCGTCGGTTTCGTGGACCGTCCGCGCCAGCAGTTCAACGTCGCCAGCAACTGGTTCTTGACCACCGGCGGCCGCGCCCACAATGTCAAGGTCGGCTACGACTTCCAGAACCTCGAGTCGGGCGCGCAGTTCGATTACCCGAACCGGCAGTACTACATCGCCGAGAGCTATGACCCGGTGACGCAGACGCCGGTGTTCGGTGCCAACTCGGTGCGCCAGGACTACGACTCGGGGCCGTCGATTTCCACCGGCAAGATCAACGCGCTGTTCGCGCGCGACAAGATGCACCTGACCGACCGTCTCTCGGTTGAAGCCGGCGTGCGCTGGGAGCGTCAGACGGGCAGCAGTGATGTGGGCCAGGCCACGGTCGACACGAGTATGTTCGCGCCGCGCCTCTCAGGCACCTACGACCTGAGCGGCGACGGCAATTCGCTCGTCTCCGGCAGCTACGGCCGCTACTACGGGAGCATTATCCAGAGCTTCTCGGATGCATTCGCGCAGGTCGCGCAGCAGACCAACTACGACAACTTCGTGTGGAACGGATCGACGTTCGTGTTCCAGAACCGCGTGCAGTTGAGCGGTAGCGACTCCGGCTTCCAGCCGAACCTCGACCTGAAGGCGTCGCACATGGACGAATTCACCGTCGGTTACCAGCGTCAGCTGGGCCGCACCTTCGCGGCCGGCGCGCGCGTCATCTCGCGCACCTGGGGCAATCTGATCGACGACGTGCGCACGTTCAATGCCGACGGCAGCATCGAGCGCGAGGTGCTGAACTACGACGCCGCCGAACGCAACTATCGCGGCATCCAGCTGACCGCAGAAAAGCGCTTCTCCAACAACTGGAATGCGCAGGCCAACTACACATATTCACGCACGCGCGGCAACCACTTCCCGGCCGACGTGTTCACCGCGCTCGGCGATTACCTCGACGCCGACTGCCGCACCACCGTCGATCTGACCATCGGCACCAACGGCACCATCCCGTGCGCGGACGTGCAGAACGGCGCCGCCAAGACGGGCCTCGCAAGCTACGACCGTCCGCACAACTTCAAGCTGGCGGCGGCCTACGTGCGCCCGGTTGGTCCGGTCAGCCTGACGTTCGGCGCGTTGACCGAGATGTTGTCGAAGTTCCGCTACGAGCAACAGCGCACGCTGAACGTGCTGCTCCCCGGCACGCAGCAGAACTCGGGTAATACCGCCACGTATTTCTACAACGAGCGCGGCTCCGACCCGGTCGACGGCATGGAGTGGTATCTCGATACGTCGGTGGAAGCCACCTGGCGCATTCTCAGCACCACGCAAGCCGGGTTCCGCGCCGAGATCTTCAACATCACCAATCGACAGGAACAGCTGCGGTCGAACAACGTGGTGTACTGCGGATCGGAAGCGGGCACCGGTTGCGCGGCGGCGATTGCCAACTACGGCAAGGCCACCTCGCGCGCGTCGTACCGCGGCGGCGTGGCCAACACCTTCCCGCGTCAGTATCGCTTCTCGGCGATTCTCCGCTTCTAGAACTAGAACGGTTACAAAGGTTACAGGGTTACGGGGTTCTCAGAACAGTTTCAGAGAACCTTGTAACCCTGTAACCTTGTAACCCTTGTAACCTTATTTGGGGAACAGCCATGTGAGCATCGGCCCGACACGCTCTGCCCACGCCAGTTCGCTGTGCGTGGCGCCTTCGAACTCGGCGTAATGCAGATCGACGCCATCCGCGAACCCCAGCCCCACCAACGCTGCCTTGAGCAGCCGTGCATCGTCGAGGCCGCGCTTGCCCTCGGCGGTCCCCATGT
>JALDXK010000150.1:0-11441 GCA_032155105.1 Acidobacteriota bacterium | reverse complement strand
GGATGGAGAAGCGTTGGTCGGTTGCACCGGCGGTGGCAGCAGGAACGTCGACGTCCGCGCATCCGGCGACGGCGGCCACGTGAGCGTCATCTGCGTTTCGCTGTACTCGATCTTCGGTGCGCCGGGGGCCGAGCTGGCGGTCTCGAGGGGCACCGACAACGGCGTGGAGGGATCACTCTTGCGCCCGCCCGGGCTGACGCCGACGACGAAGTAATGCCGGCGCGGCAGCAGCGTCGGGGGTGGCGCTACCAGTGGGCCGAAGGTGTCACTCTCCGTGTCCTCCGTTTTTGTCTCCGTGTCCTCGGCGGGCTCCAGCACGACCGGCGCAAGAAGGTCCGCCGTAATGGGTTCTTTGACTACCACCGTGGCGGACCGATCCACGCCGGGCGGGAGCGGTATCACCGGCGGCGGCGATCCGTTCAACGGCACCGGAAGGTCCGGAAGGATCGGCCGCACGGGAATGGTGGCAATCAACGTCGCGGCCTCACGCTGCCCTTCGGTCGCCGGCGGCTGCGTCGCGGTGACGGCATAGACCTCGAGCGATCCGATATCGGCCGGCTGTTTGCCGTCCTGGTTCGTCGCCGGCACAGGGAACGAGAGATAGATGTCGCCGCCGATGCGCTGGCTGGCCACGTTGCCGACCGCCGCCGGCACCCGCACGAACGGCGCGAGCGGCGGCCCCTTCTGTCCGCATGCAACCGCGACCACGAGGGAAACAAAGGTCGCGGTCCTGAGCGAGCAATTCACGCGCCTGGCGCGCGAATTGAGAGTCGAAGGATTCACAGGATGTATCGCGACAGATCTTCGTTCTTCACGATGTCGGCAAGCATGCGCTGCACGTAGGGTGCATCGATCGTGATCGACTTGTCCGTCAGGGTCGGCGCCTCGAACGACACCTCATCGAGCAGCCGCTCCATCACCGTGTGGAGGCGCCGGGCGCCGATGTTCTCGGTGCGCTCGTTGACGAGCGTCGCAAACTCCGCGATCGAGGCCACGCCGTCCTCGGTGAATCGCAAATCCACGCCCTCGGTGGCCATCAGCGCCATGTACTGCTTGATCAGCGCGCTGCGCGGCTCGGTGAGGATGCGGACGAACTCCGCCTGGCCGAGCGGGTCGAGCTCGACGCGAATCGGAAAGCGGCCCTGCAGCTCGGGGATGAGATCCGACGGCTTCGACACGTGAAACGCGCCCGCGGCGATGAACAGGATGTGATCGGTGCGGACCATGCCGTGCTTGGTATTGACGGTGGTGCCTTCGACAATCGGCAGGATGTCGCGCTGCACGCCTTCGCGGCTCACCTCCGGGCCATGGCTGCCCTCGCGGCCGGCGATCTTGTCGATCTCGTCGACGAAGATGATGCCCGCCTGCTCCACGCGCTCGACCGCCGCGCCGGCCACGGCGTCCATGTCGATCAGCTTCTGCTCCTCTTCCTGCGTCAGCCGCTCGCGCGCCTCGGCCACGCTGACGCGGCGACGCTTGGAGCGTCCCTGGAACAGCCCCGGCATCATGTCGCGCAGGTTGACGCCGACTTCTTCCATTGACGACCCGGTGATCAGCTCGATCGACGGGAACGATTTCTCCTGGACGTCCACTTCGACGATCCGATCGTCGAGCTTGCCGGCGCGCAGCTGCTCGCGCATCCGCTGGCGCGTGCCCGACATCTCGTCGCGGATGCGGCCCGGATCCTCGTCGGGCGCGGCCGGCCGCGGCGGCAGCAGCAGGTCGAGCAGCCGCTCCTCGGTATTGATCTCGGCCTTGGCGTGCACTTCCTCGATCTTCTCGTCGCGCACCATGTTCACCGCGAGCTCGACCAGGTCGCGGACCATCGACTCGACGTCGCGGCCGACATACCCAACCTCGGTGAACTTCGACGCTTCGACCTTGATGAACGGCGAGTGCGCGAGCTTGGCGAGCCGGCGGGCGATCTCGGTCTTGCCGACGCCGGTCGGGCCGATCATCAGGATGTTCTTCGGCGCCACGTCTTCGGCTAATTCGGGTGGCAGCTTCTGCCGGCGGAGCCGGTTGCGCAGCGCGATCGCCACTGCGCGCTTCGCCTTCGACTGCCCGACCACGTACTTGTCGAGCTCGGCGACGATTTCTCGCGGCGTCAGCGAGTCGATGCCGGTGCTCATGCGCTCGGGGAGAGATATGGACATTACAGTTCTTCGATCGTCAGGTTGCTGTTGGTGTAGATGCAGATCTCGGACGCGATCGTCATCGCGTGCTGCGCGATCTCGCGCGGGTCCATCGGGGTGTGGCGCGACAGCGCCTGCGCCGCCGCCTGGGCGAACGCGCCGCCCGAACCGATGCCGATGATGCCCTCGTCTGGCTCGATCAGATCACCGGTGCCCGACAGCAGGAACATCGACTTGCGATCGAGCACCACGAGCATGGCCTCGAGCCGTCGCAGCGCGCGATCGGTGCGCCAGTCTTTCGCCAGCTCCACCGCCGAGCGTTCGAGGTTGCCTCGGTACTGCTCGAGCTTGGACTCAAAACGCGCGAACAACGCGAAGGAGTCTGCCGCCGAGCCGGCAAAGCCGGCCAGGATGTTGTCGTTGTAGAGCCGCCGGATCTTGCGCGCGCCCTGCTTGACCACGGTGTTGCCCAGCGTCACCTGCCCATCGCCGGCCAGCACGGCGCGATCGCCCCGACGCACGGCCAGGATCGTGGTGGCGTGGAAGGTCGACTCCATCCCTGTAGTTTCTCACACTGAGTTTGCGCGCGTCCGAGCCCAGACACGAGGCCAAGGAAAAAGGAAGGCTCCTGCGCTCCCGATTACTTCCTCCGGCTCGCGAAGAAGTAGTACACCGGCAATCCCAGCGCAATCACCAGGAAGCCCCACACCGATGGGCCGACCGGTCCGCCGGTGGCCAGTGGCCTCAGGTCGGTATAGAGCGCGTTGGCAAGAATCAGGAAGCAGGCGATCGTGAACACCGCCGGCGCAATGGGATAGCCGAGCGCCTTGAACGGCCGGACCGCGTTCGGCTCGCGGCGGCGCAGGATGAACAGCGCAAATACCGCCACGCCGAGGAACAGCGTGATCGAAAATCCCGTGTAGGTGAGCAGCGCGTTGCCGCTGCCGGTGAGGATCAGGATCGAGGTCCAGATCGTTTGCGCGACGATGGCGAAGGCCGGCGTGCGATAGGTGGGATGCACTTTGCTGGCCGCGTCGAAGAACACGCCGTCGCGCGCCATCGCGAAATACACGCGCGGGCCGGCGAACGTCATCGCGCTGTTGCTCGCCATCAGGCTAACGATCGAGACAATGCCCATCACGTGGCCGGCGCCCGAACCGAGCAGTTGATCGGCCACCACGTCGAGGACGCTGCCCTTCAAGGCCGCAAGCTCGGTCACCGAGAACACGAACAGATACAGCAGGTTGATGCCGAGGTAGACGGCGATCACCGCCAGCGTGCCAATGGCCAGCGAGCGCGGCAGGTTGCGGCCGGGATTGCGGATCTCTTCTGCGACGTACGCAGAGGCGTTCCAGCCGGAGTACGCCAGCATCACGGGAATGAAGGCGAACAACCAGTTGCCGGCCGTCACACCGCCGGCGGCCGTGGTGACGTTCGAGAACGCGCCGGTCCCGAAGGCAAAGCCCGCCAGCACGAACAGCATGAAGGCGGTGACTTTGAGCGCCGCCAGGAAGTTCATCATCACGCGCCCGGGGCCGACGCCGCGAATGTGCACCGCAGCCAGTAACCATATCGACGCCACGGCGACGATCGTCTGCACCGAGAACGTCAGCGGCACGTACGGAATCGGCACCACGAACAACGGCGTCGCGTTGTCGACGCCCGGCACGAAGCGAGCGAGGTAGATGGGGATGAAGAACGCGTTGGCGGCGATCGCGCCCGAGAACCCGGCGACGAACGACGTCCAGCCGGTCAGGAACGCGGCGACGGGACCATACGCGGCCTGCAGATAGACGTACTCACCGCCGGCTTTCGGCCGCAGTGCCGAGAGCTCCGCATAGGCCATCGCGCCGGCGAACGCCAGCGCGCCGCCAGCGACCCACAGCGCGAGATACCACCACGGGTTCGGGACGAGGCCGGCCATGAACGGCGGCGCGAAGAGGATGGTGCCGCCGATGACGTTGGAGACGATGATCGCCGCGCCATCGAGGGGGCCGAGGCGGCGCTCGAGAGTGGACTGTGCTTCGGTCGCCATGTAGCGGCCGATTCTATCCTTATTGCGTGAGCAACTGCCGCTGAATTGGGTACTCGGCGAGCTTCGCCCACACGCGCGATCCCTGCTTCAAGTAGATCTCGACCTTCGCGTCGACGAACTCGCGGTTCTGGAGCATCTGCATGCGCGGCTGCACGCCGGTGTAGCCGAGCGCGGAGCGCATCACCAGCGTGTTGGTGGTGGCACCGGCGGGCAGCGGCTCCCGCGTCACCGCCCAGCCGAAGTGCTCGCCCCACATTTCCTGCTCGCCGACGCGGCGGAAGATGGCGTTGATCTGGATCGATCGAATCGGCTCGCCGGTCTTGTTGCGCAGCTTCATCGTGACGCTCGGCACGAGCTTGTTCTTCCCGCCCTCAACGATGCCATCGTCAAACCAGCCGGTGACGACGTCGATCGGTTCGAGCGCCGCGACCGCCTCAACCGAGGCACCGCAGCTGGTCGACAGCAGTGCCGCGAGGGCAACACAAGCAAGGGTAAGCTGGCGTGTCATACGTGGATTGTAAGACACCGTTTTGTTTTCCCGGTTCCCGGATGCCGGTTCCCGGTTCCCGGCACGTATCAGAACTGACTGACCTGGACGCGGCGCCGCACCTCATCGCGGTCGATCTTCCCCTGCCGGTACTCCTGGAGGTCGCTACCCTTGATCCTGTAGATCATCGTGACCACCTCCTCGAGCGGGTCGGGGGGCGCCAGGGAATCACGGCCCTCGTCGTCGCGCGCCGCGACGGTGAGCCACTGGTCGCCGCCAATCTGCATCGGCGCGCTGTAATCGATCATCGCGTCGACGAGCGCGCGGGTCACGGCCTCGGTATAGGCACGGTTCGGATCCTTTGCCCACGCGCTGTTGGCCGGGGGCGCCGGCGGGGCGGGCGCGGGCCGCGTCGTGGCCGACGCCGAGACGCCAGATGCCTCGGCGGCGCCACGGCCGACCGGTACGGCATCCGGGAGCACGACTCCCGGGGTGACCATGCCTGGATTGCGCGCGGAGGCGGGCGCCTGACGCTCGAGTTGCTTGAGGGCGCGCTCGAGATTGGCGCGGGTGGCCGGGTCGGTCACGCCCTGCATGTACTTGCGAATCTCGCTGATCGACGCCTGCGTCTGCGCGTCGTCCTGATCGAGCATCATGCGGAGGCTCCACACCATGCTCTGGCGCATCATCGGCACGCGCACGTCGAAGAACACGCCGTAGCCGTCGAGGTGCACGCCGCGGGCGCGCGCCTCGCCTTCGAGCATGAACACGCCAGGCATCACGGCGAGGATCTCGCGGTTGAGCTGCTTGGCGCCGTAGTCGACCGCGCGGGCCAGCGCGCCCTCCATCACGTAGATGTGATGGCGCAGGTCGCCCAGGTTGAGCGGCTTTGGCGCCGCCGCGGGTGCCTGCGGGGCAACAATCGCGGGTGCGGCCGGCGGCGTCGTGATCGCGTCCTGGGCCGCCACTGGCGCCGCGCACGCAAGCACGGCGGGAATGATCCACTTGGTCATCTGCTTCCTCATGGCGTTATTGCTGTCCATTCGCTGACACTCGAATCACGTTGTTCATCATCTGCCGCTGGCGAAGCATCTGCTGATCGACCTGGCCGAGGCTCTGCGTAATGCGAATCAGGTCGGCGCGACGCTGCATGTTCATGTCGGACATCAGCTGCGTGAACCGCAGCGCCATCTCGCGCTCCTGCCGCTCTTCGCTCGCCGCGAGCAACTGCTGCACGCGGCGCACGGTGGCCTCATCGGCCGCCTGGGCCGCGGCGGGCACGGGGGTCTGTTCGCGCGAGGTGCGGATCTCGTTGCGGAGCTGCTGTTCGAGCGAGACGAGCGCCTGTTCGACTCGCCGTTCAGCGGCTGCGCCATCGAACGGCTCGCTCAGCACTGGCGCCGGTTGCGGCATCCAGCCGGTACTGACCGACACGCCGTCGGGACCGGACTGGATTCTGAGATTGGCGATGCCGAGGCCCGCGGCAAGCACGAGCACGGCGGCGGCGGCCTGCGCCCATACCGGCACGGTGCTCCACCACTGTGCAGGGCGTAACACGGTCGCGGCAGGCTGTTCGGATTTCTTGACGATCTGGAACCCGAGCTCCACATCCGTCGGGACCCACAGGCCCAGTTCCGCGCGCACGTCGCCGAGCGCGCTCACTTCCGCGGCGCAGCGGCCGCAGGCGGCGAGGTGCTCCTCAACGCGGTCGCGCGTTGCCGGGTCGACCTCGCCGTAGAGGTACTCCACCAAGGTTTGCTTGTCGTCACACGTGAACAGGGTGCTCATTTTTGCTTGTCGCTCTGGTATTCGGTCATGCCCTGGCTCTCGAGATGGCGGCGCAGGACGGTCAGGCCTTGATACAAACGGGTCTTCACGGTGCTCAGCGGACAACCCTGCAGATCGGCGATCTCCTGGAAGGTCAACCCGTGATATTCCTTCAGCACGATGGCGGTGCGTTGTTCATCCGGCAGCAGCTTCATGCCTTCGGCCACGATGCGGCTCATTTCCTTCCGCGCGACCAGGTCCTCGATCGATTCGGCAGGCCCCTGCTCGGCGGCGAGTTCGACAATGTCGACCCCCTCGGGCATCTCCACGAGGGGCGTACGCTTCTTCCGGCGGATCCAGTCGCGGCACAGATTCAGGGCAATCCGGTACAGCCACGAGGAGAACTTCGCCTGGCCTTTGAACCCGGGGAGGGCCCTGAAGGCCCGGAGAAAGGTTTCCTGGGCGACGTCCCTGGCATCCTCGTCGCGACCAATGACCCGGTACGCGAGGGCATATATCGGCCGCTCCCAGCGCAGAACGAGCTGGTTGAAGCTGTCGACGTCGCCATCCCTGGACTTGGCGACGAGCTCCTCGTCGGTCGCTACCATGCGATCAGTTTCGCGAAACGTGCACGCTATTGTCTAAGACGGCCGGCCGGCGTCGAAAGTCGGCCGACGTGCCGCTGATGGGTTAAGATATAGTTTTTAGAGACACTTAGTGGGCGTTAACTTCCCCAACGACGAGATATTTCTCACCACCGAGGAAGTCCTGGAGTACCTCCAGGTCAACCTCCGCACGGTCTACCGGCTGATCAAGGCCGGGAAGATCCCCGCTGTCCGTGTCGGACGGCAATGGCGATTCCGTAAGCGAGACATCGACGCCTGGCTCGATACCCAGCGCCCCCGTGGCGAGCGGGTGCCGGTTGCCGCCGTGGCCGACAAGCCTGCTGCCCGCGACGGCCGCAGCCGCGTGCTCGTCGTGGACGATGAGTCCAGCATTCGCGAGCTCCTCCAAAAGACCCTGGCCCTGGCCGAGTACGACGTCGACACCGCCCCCGACGGCCGCGCGGCCCTGGAGCGGCTCCGCCTCGGTAGCTACGATCTGCTGATTGCCGACCTGAAGATGCCGGGGATGGATGGGCTGACCCTGATTCGCGAGTCCAAGCGGCTGAAGACGGACCTGCCGATCATCATCATCACCGGCTTCTCCACCGAGTCGAGCGCCATCGAGGCGGTCAACCTCGGCGTGGCCGGCTACCTCACCAAGCCATTCCGCGTCCCGCAAGTGCTGGCGGCTGCGGCCCGCGCGCTGGGAGAATAGGCTGGGCTCGAGGCCTTGAGATCCTGAGGGGCGGGGACTTCCACCTTCGCGCAAAGCGCTTCGGTGGACAAGGAGTCCCGCCCGCGTTCAGCAATGCTCCAACTTCAAGACGTTACCAAGGCGTTCGGCGAGAAGACCCTCCTCGAACACGTCACGTGGCAGGTCGGCGATCGCGATCGGGTTGGGCTCTGCGGGCCGAACGGGGCCGGCAAGACCACGCTGCTCAAGATGCTCGCCGGCCTCGACGAGCCCGACGCGGGCCTGATCCAGAAACCCAACGCGCTCACGCTCGGGTACCTCCCGCAGGACGGCCTGGCGCACAGTGGGCGCACCGTGGTCGACGAAGCCAGCCTCGCACTCAAGCCGCTGCTCGACATGAAGGCCGAGATGCACGCGCTCGAGGCGCGGCTCGGCGACACGGCGGTGAGCGAGTCCGAGCACGACGCGATGCTCGCGCGCTACAGCGAGGTCCAGGATCGCTTCCGCCTGTCGGACGGCTACCAGATCGAGTTGAAGGTCGCCACGGTGCTGCGTGGCCTCGGCTTCGAGCCCGACGTGCAGCAGCAGCTCACCGACCATCTGTCGGGTGGCTGGCAGATGCGGCTCGCGCTCGCCAAGCTGCTGTTGAGCGCGCCGGACCTGCTGCTGCTCGACGAGCCGACCAACCATCTCGATCTCGAGGCGCGTAACTGGCTCGAGGAATACCTCGTCGCCTACCCGCACGCGGTGATTCTCGTTTCGCACGATCGGTACTTTCTCGACGCCGTCGTGACGCACATCGCCGACCTCACGCTGCGCACGATCACCGAGTACCACACCAACTACACGAAGTACCTCGAAGAACGCGAGGCGCGCCTGGATCGACTGCGCGATGCCAAGCAGCGCCAGGATGAGGAGATTCAGCGCGTCGAGGACTTCATCAACCGGTTCCGCTACCAGGCCACCAAGGCTGCGCAGGTCCAGAGCCGCATCAAGATGCTCGAGAAGGTCGAGCGCATCGAGGTGCCGCCCGAACGCAAGAAGATCCACTTCCAGTTTCCCGCGGCGCCCAAGAGCGGGCGCATGGTGCTGGAGTTGAAGGGCGCGCGCAAGGCGTACCGATCACTGGGCGCGGCGCCGGCCCAGGACAACGTCGTCTTGAACGGCGTCGATCTGCACATCGAGCGCGGCGATCGCATCGCGCTCGTCGGCCACAACGGCGCCGGCAAATCGACGTTGATGCGCATGCTGTCGGGCGAGGAATCACCCGACGCGGGTACCCGCACCGAAGGCCACCAGGTGGTGATGCAGTACTTCGCGCAAGACGAGGCGACGCGGCTCGATCCCGCGCTGACGGTCTACGAAACACTGTCGGCGGGATCGCCGCACACGATGGTGCCGATGATTCGCAACATCCTCGGCGGCTTCCTGTTTTCCGGCGACGATGTCTACAAGAAAGCCGGCGTGCTGTCGGGGGGCGAGCGTACGCGGCTGGCCGTGGCGCGGATGCTGTTGCGGCCCTCGAACACGCTGCTGCTCGACGAACCGACCAACCATCTCGATATCGATTCGAAGGAAGTGCTGCTCGACGCCCTCGTCGATTACGGCGGCACGCTGATCTTCGTGTCGCACGATCGGTACTTCGTCGAGAAGCTGGCCACGAAGATCATCGACGTCGGCGACGGTCGGGCCACGCTCTACCCGGGCGGCTACGAGGCGTTCTTATGGAGTCAAGCGCAGGGCGAACGCGTCGGTGCCAGCGGTGCCCAAGGTGCGAAGGGTGCCAAGGGCTCGGTGCCGGGTGACAGGGGTGCCAAGGGCGAGGTGCCAAAGGCCAGTGCCAAGAGTGCTCCAGCAGCATCGGTCAAAACAGAACCGAGTTACGAGGAACGGAAACGTGAGGCGGTTGAGAAGAAGAAGCGCGAACGGGCGCTGAAAGCGCTCAAGGATCGCGTCGCGGAGCTCGAAACCCGGATTGCCGAACGCGAGAAGACCATCAAGGAAGTCGAGCAGACGATGTCGGCGCCCGACTTTTACACCGACCACGAAAAGTCCAAGCCGGTGCTCGCCCGCCACCAGGCGCTGATGTGGGAGGTTGGTGAGCTGCTGGGGCAATGGGAAATGCTCCAAAGCGAGCTCAGCCGTAGCGCCAACTGACGATTTTCGCGTCTCGCTTACGTTTTTGTAATTAAGCCCATCCCTAGGTCATAATCCAAATTCTGTAATCGCAATGACTTAGAGCGTTAAGTCATTGGTGCCGAAGGGGCATGGGCTTTGCTCAAACCGCCTCGGCAACATGCTGATGGCCAAGCGACCGTCAAGACCAGCCAGACAGGAAGACGTGTTTTTCCGCCACATGGTGGGAAACATGCGGAACGGCGTACTGGCCATCGATCGCGCTGGCGCCATCGTGATCATCAACGACGAGGCCCGCCGGCTGTTCACGCTGCATCCCGACGAGGACGTGATCGGCACGCCGTACGGCGACGCGCTGCATCAGCATCCCGACATCGTCCGCGTCCTCGGCGGCGCCTTCGAGCTCATCACGCTGCCCAACCGCGCCGAACTGCGCCTGAAGTCCACCGACACGGTGATTGGCTACACGCTGTCGCTGATCCGCGACGAAGCAGGCGAGGCGGTGGGCGCCGGGCTGTTTTTCAAGGACCTCACGCACGTCGAGCAGATGGAAGAGCGCGAACGGCTGCGCGATCGGCTCGCCGCGGTCGGCGAGATGGCCGCCGTGATGGCGCACGAGATCAAGAACCCGCTCGCCGGGATCGAGGTGCTGGCGGGGCTGCTGCGCCGCAAGGCGCCCGACAACCCCGATGTGCAGTCGCTGGTCGGCGACATCATCAACGAAGCGAAGATGGCCAACGCGATCGTCCAGGAAGTGCTGGCGTTCGTGCGGCCGGTGCGCCTGCAGGTGGATCGCACGTCGGTCGCCGACGCGGTGTCCAGCGCCCTGTCGCTGGCCGACGGCAAGGCGAGTCGCGGCAACATCGTCGTCAACGTGGCGCTGCCGAGCGACCTGCCGTCGCTTGGCGCCGACCTGCACCAGCTCACGCAGGTGTTCTGCAACCTGTTGATCAACGCCTACGAAGCGCTCGAAGGCCGCGGCAAGGTCGAGATCAGCGCCCGCGTGGCGCACACCTCGGGCGACGGCGCGCTGCTGCCCGACGGCCACACCGCGGTGGCGACGGTGGTCGTCGATGTGGCCGACGACGGCCCGGGCATGCCGGCCGAAGTGGCGGAAAAGATCTTCAATCCGTTCTTCACGACCAAGGCGCAGGGCTCGGGCCTCGGCCTCGCCATCGTGCGCAAGATCGTCGACGCGCACGAAGGCCGCATCGACATGTCCACGGCCGACGGGCGCGGCACGAAGTTCCGCGTCACCCTGCCGGTGGAACCGTACAAACAGAAACCAGACACGACCAGGAAGTCGGGCGTGAGGCAGCTCAATGTTGAAGGCAGGGTGGACTAGGACATGGCTCGCATACTCGTAGCGGACGATCACGACGCCCTGAGGCGGGGGCTGGCGCTCTCGCTCAGCACGGCCGGTCATGACGTCGACGAAGCCCCCAACGGCAACGCTGCGCTCGAGCGGCTGCACGAGGGTTATTTCGACGTCGTGGTCAGCGACCTGAAGATGGGCGGCTCCGACGGCCTCGACGTGCTGCGCACCACCAAGACGCTGCATCCCTCGACCGCCGTCATCCTC
>JALDXK010000149.1:0-11454 GCA_032155105.1 Acidobacteriota bacterium | reverse complement strand
CTTGTCCGCCGACCTGTCCGCCGAAGCGCGACGCGCGAAGGTGGAAGCGCGAAGCGCGAAGGTGGAAGCTCTGGAGTGAAGGCGGGCCGAACACCGCGAGCGAAATCGGCACGCAGAAAGGCGACGCGTGCCCGCGCGCGTTGATCGGTTCGTGCTCGAGCGGCCGCGCTCGCTCAAGGCGGCGCTGTCGATGCTCGCCGTCGATCCGCACCTGACGCCAATCGCCGGCTGCACCGACGTCTACGTCGGCCTCCAGTTCGGCACGCTGAAGCAGCAGCGATTCATCGATCTGTGGGGACTCGACGAGCTGCGCGGCATCACGCTCACCGCCGGGCGAATGCGCATCGGCGCGCTGACCACCTACCGTGAGATCATCGCGTCGACGCTGGTGGCGCGGCGGCTGCCGATGCTGGCCGCGGCGTCGCGCGAGGTCGGCGGCGCGCAGATCCAGAATCGCGGCACGCTGGGCGGCAACATCGCCAACGCGTCGCCGGCGGGCGACGCGCTGCCGGTGCTGGCCGCCGCGCATGCGTCGGTGATCCTGCAGAGCAGCGCGCGCGGGCAGCGCGCGGTGCCGTTCGACACCTTCTACACCGGCTATCGCGCCAGCGTGCGGCAGGACGACGAGCTGATCGTGTCGGTCGAGTTTCCGGCGATCGAAGGACGGCAGTGGTGGCGTAAAGTGGGGACCAGGCGCGCCCAGGCGATCTCGAAGGTGATGATCGCGGGCGTGCGGGATGCGGCGGTGCGAGTGGCCTTCGGCTCCGTCGGGCCGACGGTCATCGTCGCCACCAGGGCGGCGGCCATCCTCGCGCGCGGCGGTTCGATGGCCGACGCCCAGGCCGCGCTCTTGACCGAGATTGCGCCGATCGACGACATTCGATCGACGCGGGACTACCGGGCCCGCGTGGCGGCGAACCTGCTCGAAGAGTTCTGGAGCGAAACGAGATGACCCTTCGCGTGACACTGCTGGTCGCGCTGCTCGCCGTCCCGGGGCACGCGCTCGCCCAGGACGATGCGCTCGGCGCGCGCGTGATGAACGCGGTGCGGCAGGCGCTGGCACCGGCGTTGCCGTTTCCGGCCAGCGACGACCTCGGATCGATGCCGGCCGGCGACAACACCACGTCGCCGTGGATGGTGCGTCCGTTGCAGCCCGGCGATCGCACCATCGAGGTGCTCGCCAACCCGTTGAACGAAGACAACCAGCGAAAAGCGACCCGTGCGATGGCGCAGATCGAGCTGTCGATCGAGTCCGCGCAGCGTCGCGCCGATCTCCAGTACGAACGCGCGATTGCCGAGGCCAAGCGCACCGGACGGTCGCAGGACGTCGACGGGGTCACGCTGTCGGACGAAGGCCTCGCCGGCGCGCGGATCGACGCCGAGTCGCACGTCACCATCGAGGTGCTGTTCAACCAGCCGGCGTATCGCGTCGAGATCGCCTCGTCCGTGGAACCCGCGCCGTCGCGCCAGGCGCACGTGCCCGGCAGCGTCGCGGTGATCGCCGTGCCGTCGAACGTGTTTCGTGACGCCGGACACGAGCGGCTGTGCGAGGCCGAGACGCAGGTTTATCTGGGACGAGTGAGCGTGCCGGAGGTGCGGCGGCGCGACGATGCACGATACGAAGTGACCGCTGGCGGAACACCGTCCGATTCCGGGAGTCCCGTCACCGCCATCGTCCTCCGCCTCAGGGGCAACGAGGCGCTGATCGCCGACCTTCTCCGCAAGGGCAACTGGAGCGCGCTGCTGGAACTTCTGAAGTAGCCCCGCCGTCCTACCTAGGTGGAGGCAAGGACATGTTCAGGATCTACGAATGGAACTTCTCGAGCACCATCGAGCTGGTGACCGCGGTATTGCTGGTTGCCACCATCCTCGCCGTGAGCTTCTCCGCCTAATTACTGCTCTTGTCGGGCGCCGCGAGATAGCTCTTACGCGCCCGCACAGTCATCCCCGGCTTGTTCACCTTCACTTCGAGCTTGTGCACCTTGTTATCGAGGGCAACGGGTGCGAACCCGATCAGGTACTGACTGCGGAGTTCCTGTGCCACGCGCGTGAACGTCGGCGCGAGGTCCACGGTCTTGACCAGCTCGAAGTAGCCGCCGCCGGTCTCATCTGAAATCTTGCGCAGGTCGCGCGACGGCCGCGAGCGCACGACGCGCATGCCATTGAAGTATTCCGACTCGAGGCCGATCGAGTAGACCATCACCTCTTCGTCGCGTGCGCGCTCGAGCACGGTCTTGAAGCCGTTGCGGCTGGCCGTGTCTTCGCCGTCCGTGAACACCAGCACCACGCGGCGCCCGTCAACGCCTTTCAGGGCGTCGAGGCCCGCGGCGATGCCGTCGTTCAGACGCGTCGGGTTACCAAAATACAGATCGTTCAGCGCGCCGATTAGCTCGTCGCGATCGTTGGTGAAGGTGCCGCTCAACTGGATCTTGTCGTTGAACGCGCCGACCTGCGCGCGATCGACCGGCAGCAGGCGCAGCAGGAACTGCTCGGCGGCGCGGTTGAGCAGCTTCAGGTTCGCCGTCATGCTGGCGCTCGTGTCGAGCATCACCACCGCGCTGAATGGCTGCGATTCGGACGAGAACAGCGCGACCTCGGCCGGCTTGCCGTTGTCGAGCACCGAGAAATCCGACTGTTCCAGGTCCGGGACCAGGCGAAGGTTCGCGTCGACGACGGTCGCGTAGATCGGGACCGTGCGGACGCTCGAACGAAACACTGGTTGCTGCGGCTGCGCCAGCACGAACGATCCGGCGAGCAGCACAGTCACGGACACGTATGAGGACAGCTTGAGCATGACACCCTAACTTTAGCAAACGTTGTACCTTGCTTGCTCGATGCCCGATTCCCCGGTCGGTCTCTGTGGGCACTGCCAGCACTGCCGCATCGTAACCGGTGGGCGCTCGACGTTCTACCTATGCCAGCGCTCGTTTACCGACCCGGCTTTTCCGAAGTATCCACGACTGCCCGTGCTGGCGTGCCCGGGCTACGAGCCCGCCCCGCCCGAGGCGGACCGGACGGTGCCGGAATGATAAGCTGATCGGATGAATTTGAGCCACCTCGCGCTCGCAGGGTGCCTCGCGGCGGGTGCCGCGGGCCTTGCCGCGTGCGCGGATGAACCCCGGGCCGCCGCGCAAGCGCCTGCGCCGCCGTCGAATCCCGACCAGGTGGTCGCGGAGATCGGCGGCCGCAAGGTCACGCTGAAAGAGGTCGACGACAAGTGGGAAGCGTTCGACGCCGCCGAGCGCGCCCGCGTCACGCAGCTGCTGTATCAGAACCGCCGGAATATGCTCGAGCAGATCGTCGGCGATGTGCTGATCGAGAACGCGGCGAAGGCCGCCGGCCAGTCCGTTGACGCGTTCGTCGAGCAGGACATGGCCAAGCGGATGCCGCCGGTGGGCGACGCCGAAGTGGCCCAGTTCTACGAACAGAACAAGGAGCGCGCGCAGGGCCGCACGATCGAGCAGCTGCGGCCACAGATCAAGGACTTCCTTGACGCGCAGCGCAAGGGCAAGGCGCGCGCGCAGCTGGTCGAGGAGCTGAAGACCAAGCAGGGCAACGCCGTGAAGGTGCTGCTCGATCCGCCGCGCTACGCGGTGACGGTTGAAGACCACGATCCGATTCGCGGAGAAGCCACGGCGCCGGTGACGCTGGTGGAATTCTCCGACTATCAATGACCGTTCTGCCAGAGAGTCGGTCCGACTCTCACGAAAATCCAGCAGACCTACGGCAACAAAGTCCGGATCGTGTTCAAGGATTACCCGCTGCCCAACCACGCCGAGGCGTTCAAGGCGGCTGAGGCGGCACACTGCGCCGGCGACCAGGGCAAGTACTGGGAGATGCACGACGCCATGTTCGCGAACCAGCGCACGCTGTTCGTGCCGAACCTCAAGCAGCAGGCGCGTACGCTGGGCATCGACGGCGCGGCGTTCGACCAGTGCCTCGACTCCGGCAAGCATGCCGCGCACATCAAGAAGGACTTCGACTACGGCAACTCGCTTGGCGTCAACTCGACGCCGACGATCTACGTCAACGGCCGGGCGTTGATCGGCGCGCAGCCGTTCGAACAGTTCAAGCAGATCATCGATGAGGAGATCGCGCGGTCAGGCAGTAAGTGAACTGCCGGGGCGGCACTTCTTGCCGGGGAAGGCACTCCTTGCCGGTGCGGCACTCCTAGCCGGTCCTAAATTTTCCGGCCCAACCAGGTGAAGGGGCCGCCGGTGGACTTCGCCGCGAGCTCCTTCCCCGCGTACTTCGTGCTCACCTTCCACACAAAGTCCATCTCGCTCATGATCGCGCCGAGGGCCATGCGCGACTCGATGATCAGCAGCACCGAGCCATAGAGCATGAACAGCGATCCCACCAGGCCGAGCACGACGGCGACCCAGGTGAAGTTGCGGGCGGCGGCCGAGACGATCGCGATGGCGACTGACGAGGACACGAAGACACCGAGCGCGGTGTAGAACGCGGTCATCGCGCGCTGGATCAGGCGCGCGCGCGAGGTCTGGCGATCGAGCTGCGAGAAGATCAGCTGGCGGCGCTCCTCGAACATCTCGTCCTTCTCCGGATGCGCGGCGAGTTCCTGGAAGCGTTCCGACAGCAGCCGCACCCGATCGACCACGCGACCCAGGCGGGAGCTTGTCGAAAAGATCAGCGCGCCGCACGCGGAAATCAGCACGGCGGGTGTGATCATCGCCGTGAGCACCGCAATCGCGTTCTGCGGCGCCTCGAGACGTGTCAGCCAGTCCACGCCCCACAGTGTACCTTGACGGCGGGAGACGTCTTGGCGGGACAATGTGCGGATGCAGGCGATTCTCGCGCGCGAATTTGGCGGCCCTGACGTCCTCAAGCTCGAAGTCGTGCCCGACCCAACCGCAGGTCCCGGACAGGTGCGGGTCAAGGTCCACGCCGTTGGCGTCAATCCATACGACACTTACATGCGTACCGGCGCGTATGCCATCAAGCCGGATTTGCCTTACACCCCGGGTGCCGACGCCGCCGGCGTTGTGGATCAAGTGGGCGGCGGCGTGAACGGCATCACGATCGGCGATCGCGTGTATGTGAGCGGCACCGCCATCGGCAAGGCGCACGGTGCCTACGCGCAATACGCGGTCTGTGAGCCGCACCAGGTGCATCACCTGCCCAAGCAGATTTCGTTCACACAAGGAGCGGGCCTGTTCGTTCCCTATGTGACCGCGTGGCGAGCGCTGTTCGGACGCGCGAACACGCGCGCTGGCGACGTGGTGCTGATTCACGGCGCGAGCGGCGGGGTGGGGGTGGCAGCGACGCAGTTCGCGGTAGCGGCAGGCGCCACCGTCATCGGCACGGCCGGCACAGACGAAGGGCTGGCGGTCGTGAAAGCGCAGGGCGCTCATCACGCCGTGAATCACCGTGCGGCAGGCTACCTGGACGAGATCACCAAGCTTTCAGGCGGGCGCGGACCCGACGTGATCCTCGAGATGCTCGCCAACGTCAATCTCGATCACGATCTCACCGTCGCCGGACCCGGCGGGCGCATCGTTGTGATCGGCAACCGCGGCCGCGTGGAGATCGACGCGCGGAAGATCATGACGAAAGACGTGTCGGTGTTCGGGCTGGCCTTGTGGGGCATTCCGGTCGACCAGATTCGACGCGCGCATTCGGCGATCATTGCCGGCCTCGAATCTGGTGCGTTGAAACCGGTGGTCGGCACTGAACTGCCGCTGAAGGATGCCGCACTCGCACACCAGAAGGTCATGGAGCCCGGCGCGCGCGGGAAGATCGTCTTGATTCCGTGATCCCTGCCGGGGTCGGCACGGCTTGCCGGGGGAAGGCACATCTTGCCGGGGAGGCAACACTTGCCGGCGAAGCAATGTTGGCCGGGAAGAACTTCCCGGCAAGGAGTGCCGTCCCGCGGCAGGCGTGCCGCCCCGCTCACTCGCGAAGCGCTGCGATGGGATTCACTCGCATGGCGCGGCGCGCTGGCAGCAGGGTGGCGGTCAACGCCACGGCCGCCAGCACGCCTCCCACGCACACGAACGTCAGCGGATCGGTCGGCGTGACGTTGAACAGCATTGACGCCATGAAGCGGGTGACCGCAATTGCGGCGGCGAGGCCGATCGCGCTCGCGGTGAGCGTCAGCATCAGGCCCTGGCCGAGGATCATGCGAATCAGTTCCGCCGGCGAGGCGCCGAGCGCAGCGCGACCGCGAAGGCCATCACGCCGTAGGTGCCAATCGCCGCGAGCAGCAATGCCGTGGCGGCGAAGAGCCCGACGATCCAGGTGTTGAAACGACGCGCCGCCAGCGAGGTGCCGAGAATCTCTTCGATGGAGCGCACGCGCGAGATCGGCTGCTGAGGATCGGCGGATCGGACTGCAGTGCGGAGCAGGGCGGCCGCAGCGGTGGTGGCCGCCGCGCCCCCGTCGGTCCAGACGGTGAACGCGAGAAACGGCCATCGCTCGTCGTTCTGTTCCAGCGGCAGGTAGAACGTAGGGTCGGCCTCACGCTCCACAGACCGGTACCGCGCGTCGGCAACCACGCCGACGATCTGATGTCGCTTGCTGCCCCCAAACAACAGGACCTGCCCGATCGGATCGCGGCCCGCGAGATATCTCTCGACCAGCGCCTGGTTGACGACGACCACCGGCGGCGCGTGGGCGCGGTCGGCGTCGCTGAAGCCGCGGCCGGCGACCAGCGTGATCCCGAGCGCACGGAAGTAGTCGGACGAAATCACCTGGAAGTCCGCGTTCGGCTGGTTGTCGGGCGGGACGGGCGGATCGCCTTCGATGCGGATGCCGCGATTCGGCGCGCCGGTCAGCGGTGCGGTGAAGGACGCGGCGGCCGCCCTCACCCCGGGCGCCGTGCGGAGAGAGTCGAGCACGGTGGTGATGAAGCGGATCTTGCGCGAGGGATCGATCAGGCCGGTCTCGCCGACCACCCTGATGTAGTCGGGGACGAGGTTCAACTCGGCGAGCACGCGGTCGTTCGACGCGAAGCCAAGCTCGGAGCGCGTCGCGTGCACGAAACTCACGAGCAGCAGTCCGGCCCCGACCAGCAGCACCTGCGCCAACGCCAGCTCGCCAATCACCAGCGCCTGCTGGCCGCGACGCAGGCGGCGGTTGCCGGCCACGCGATGACCGATCTGCGCGAGATCGTTCGCAGAGGTCCGCGCGGTCTGCAGCGCCGGTCCGAGACCGAAGATGATCGACGTGAGGAGCGTCATCGCGATCGTGAAGCCGAGCGCGGTGCCGTCGACGTGAATCTCCGCGAGGCGCGGCAGGTTGGCCGGCGCCACTGCCACGAGCGCGCGGACGCCGGCCATCGCGAGTAGCAGCCCGGCGACGCCGCCCGGTATCGCGATGGTCAGGGTTTCCACGAGCAGTTGCCGGATGATGCGCCGTCGATCGGCGCCCATTGCGACGCGCATCGAGATCTCCGCCTGTCGTCCGGCCGCCTGCCCGAGCAGCAGGTGCGCGACGTTCGCGCACGCAATCAGCAGCAGCACCGCCACCGCGATCTGGATCAGCAGGATCACGGGTCGGATGTCGCCGACGATCTCATCATGGAGCGGCATCACGTTCACGCCGAGGCCCGAGTTGGTGTCGGGATGACGCGCCGACAGCGCGGACATGACGCTCGAGAGCTGCGCCTGCGCCTGGTCGCGGGTCGCGCCCGGCGCGAGCCGGCCGATCACCGCGATGATGTGCGAGTCGCGGACCGCCGTGATGTCGCCAGGAAAGGGGAAACTACGCGGGATGCCGCGATCGCCAGTGATCCAGACCTCTGCATCGCGCGTCATCTGCATCGAGAAGCCCGGCGCCAGCACGCCGATGATCGCGTGCGGCGTGCCGTTGAGGATCATCGTCTTGCCGATGGCATCTGACGAACCGCCGAACAGCCGATGCCACACGCCGTCGGTGAGCACGGCCACACGCGGCGCGCCCGGGCGGTCATCGTCTTGCACCATCAACCGTCCCAGCCGTGCCTGCACGCCGAGCACGTCGAAGAAGTTCGCCGAGGTGGACACAGTATGCACGCGCTGCGCTTCGCCGTAGCCGGTCAGCGTGGCCGAGAAGTCGTCGAACGCGGCGAGGCTGTCGAACGCCGAACTGCCGGTGCGCCAGTCGAGAAAGTTCGCGGGCGCCACCGATCGGCGAGGTTCATCAGCCCGGGTTTCCCACACCACCATCAGGTTGTGCGGGTCGGGATAGGGCAATGGCTGCAGCACGCTGCCATTGAGCACGGTGAAGATCGCCGTGTTGGCGCCGATGCCGAGCGCCAGCGACCCGATCGCGGCCAGCGACAGCAGCGGGCGGCGGAAACATAGCCGTAGGGCGAGGCGAAGGTCGTTCATAAGGGACCTGGGACTTGGGCCTTGGGGCTTGGGGTTTGGGACTTGGGGCTTGGGACTTGAGTAGAATTCAGGCCCATGCGCAACGCTGTACTCCTGACTGTCCTGGCCCTCATGTCTGTCCAAGTCCCGATGTCTGCTCAGACGGGCTCACCGGCGAATCCGTTAGCTGCGGACGTCGATCGCCTCGCCACCGAAATCAATCCGCAGGTCGTGGCATGGCGGCGGGATTTCCACAAGAATCCCGAGCTGGGCACCGAGGAAACGCGCACCGCGAAGGTGATTGCCGACGAGCTCCGCAAGCTTGGCTACGAGGTGACGACGGGCGTTGGCGGCACGGGCGTGGTCGGGGTGCTGAAAGGCGGGCGTCCTGGCCCGGTGGTGGCGTTGCGTGCCGACATGGACGCGCTGCCGGTGACCGAGCAGGTCGACCTGCCGTTCAAGTCAACGGCCAAGGCGCAGTGGAACGGCCAGGAAGTGGGCGTGATGCACGCGTGCGGCCACGACAATCACATGGCGATTCAACTTGGCGCCGCGACGGTGCTGGCGAAGATGCGCGACCGGCTGCCCGGCACCGTGAAATTGATCTTTCAACCTGCTGAAGAGGGCCCCGGCGGCGCCGAGCCGATGATCAAGGACAACGTGCTCGAGAACCCGAAGGTCGATGCGATCTTCGGCCTGCACGTCTTCCCCTTTCCGGCGGGCAGCGTCGTGTATCGATCAGGGCCGTTGATGGCGAGCGCTGACTCGTTCGTGATCAAGGTAAAAGGGCGACAGACGCACGGCGCGGTGCCGTGGGGCGGCGTCGATCCAATCGTCGTCGGCTCGCAGATCGTGCTCGCGTTGCAGACGATCATCAGCCGGTCGGTCGACATCACCCAGGCGCCGGCGGTCGTCACGGTCGGCCGCTTCACCGGCGGCAATCGCTCGAACATCGTTCCCGACGAGATCGAGCTGGAGGGGACCGTGCGCGCGTTCGACGAGAGCGTCCGCAAGCAGATTCACGATCGCCTGCGCAGCATTACCACGAACATCGCCGAGAGCGCTGGCGCCACCGCGACGGTGGAGTTCGGCCTCGGCTATCCGGTGACGCGCAACGACCCGGCGCTCACCGAGCGGATGGTGCCAACGCTGCAACGCGTGGCAGGAGCGTCCAACGTGCGCGTTGGCCCGTTGACCGGCACGGCGGAAGATTTCTCGTACTTCCAACAGAAGGTGCCAGGACTGTTCTTCTTCCTCGGCGTCACCCCGCGCGACCAGGACCACACCAAGGCGCCGGCGAATCACTCGCCGATGTTCTTCGCCGACGAATCAGCGCTGCCAGTGGGGGTGAGGCTGATGACCAATCTCGCGCTGGACTTTTTGCACGGCAAGTAAAAGGGAACCTGTTTCACTTTTCGCCGGATTTACGTAATTCGTAAGAGAAAGGGAAGCAGGTTCACTTTATCGAGAGGCGTCGGAAGTACACGTTGCGAATGCGGCCGACGTGGTCAACGTCGAGGTCGTTGAGCACGCCGGCGAAGCGCGATTCGAACATCTCGACCTCGGTTCCCTCGAGCGCCACGAACACCGTTGCGCCTCTGGACTCGAGCCCCTGGATTGTCGTCATGAGGGAATCAGGTTCCAGGAGATCCCAGCGCAACGTGGTGCGGTTCCCGTACCAGCGGAGCGATCCGCTATGTTGATTGGCGAGCACCACGCTATTGACTGGCGTGTTGACCTTGACCCAGTCACCGGCGAGCGGGTAGCGGGCCTCGAGCGCGCCGACGTCCCAGACACTTGATCGACCGAGCAGGTATGCCGATTGTGCCGCCACGCCCGCGATGAACGCGCCGGCGAGCACCGTTGTGGCAACGCCGTGCCGCGGCCAGCGCGCGAGGTGGACCAGGCCGTCGGCGGCCAGAATCGTGAGCGGCACGATCCCCGGCAGCAGGTAGCGCAGTGTCTCCCAGTGATCGAACGGTAAGAAGAACACGTACGGTGCCGTGACGGCCGCAAAGATCAGGGCCGGCCGCGGCGCGATCAGTCCGAGAATCAGCCCGGCGAGCCAGAGGGGTCCGGTGACCGCCCATCCGTGCGTCGCGAAGATCCGCAGGTTCGATGGAACGTGCTCGAACGAAAAGAGCGCCGCCGTCGTGCCATAGCCAGTTGCCAGCGGCGATCCAAACAGCAGTTGCTGGATCACCATTTGAATCGCGACGCCGATGGCGAGACCGGCGGTGCTCAACATCGCCCGACGCCGCGCCGAGTCGCCGCGGTAGGCGATGAGCGGCATCATGGCGGCGGCGATCACCAGGGCGGGCCGCGTGATCACGGCGGCACCTGCGGCCAGGCCCGCGCCGAACGCGCTGCCACCGGATCGCCCGATCGCCAGCAACAACGCAACCATGACCCACATCGTGGCCGGCACGTCGCTCATCGGCTGCTTCGCATACGCGATGATCAACGGATTGCACGCGACGAGCGCAGCGGCAAACCACGCGGTTTGCTCGTCGTACCACTCACGTGCGACGCGAAAGACGAGCCACAGCGTGACCAACCCGGCCGCGGGCGCGACGAGAAAAACCGCATCGATTCCGGCCGTCGCGCTGAAGAGCGCCATCACGAGCGGCAGACCCAGCGGATATGCGGGCACGATGCCCGAGCCGTCGGCGGCCGGCGCCCAGCCGAGCGGCGACACGAGGGCCAGCCGGTTGGCCGCCGACAGCCACTCGGTGAGCGGCTGTGGATCGACCAGGCGGCCGCTACGCAGTAACTGGCTTGCGCTCACGTACCCATACGAATCAGCGCCGCCGATGGTGGTGAGGAGAAATCGCAGCCACGACGCGACGCTGAGGGCGATCGTGGTCAGCATCACCATCCGAAACAGCCAGGCCGGGATCTCACCGACGCCGAGGCGCAGCCGGATGGCCAGCAGGACGACCACCAGGACGAGGACTCGAACCACGCTGTGCGACCGCAACGACAGCGCGCCCAGGTCGATGTCGATCCCCACGAGGCCGGTGATGACCGCCGCGGCGATAGTCGCGGCCAGCAGCCAATCGAGGATAGAATTCCGCGTCCGGGAGGGCTCCATGAATCGCAGGAAGTTCATTCTGTCCGCCTTCGCTCTCGGCGTCGCCACAAA
>JALDXK010000148.1:0-11561 GCA_032155105.1 Acidobacteriota bacterium | reverse complement strand
TCCTCACCCTGCTCGGCGATCAGCTTCTTGAAATGCGCGACCAGGAGGTCGCGCCGTTTCAGCATCGAATCAAGCTCGGGCCTGCTGAGCCAGTCGCCCACGGCTTTCTTCACGTTGTCCCTGGTGAGGGCCTCGAGCCGCGGCAGCAGCGCGCGATCCATCCTCTGCAGATCCTTTTCGTGCATCAACTCCACCTGCAGCCGGAAGCCGCGGCTGAAGTCGATCATCATCACCTTCCACGCCGGGGTGATGAGCACGTTGGTCAGGTTGCGATCGGTATCGCGCACCAGCGCCGAGAACACGCGCATCCGGTACATCTGGTGGTTCCAGTCGGTCGGGTTCGGCGGTTGGATCTTCTTCTTGATCCGATCGCTTTCATCCATCAGCGTGTCCACGAACCAGCTCATTGAACCGCTGGCGCCGCTCCAGCGCCGCTCGACGTGCACCGGCATCATGTGGTCGAGCCCGAGCTCGGCGGCGAGCGCGTAGGCGGCGAGGTTGTAGCGGTACGAGTCGACGAAGTTCAGCTCCGTCGTCGCCTGCCGGCCGCCGCCGTTCAGGTTCGCCACCGCCTGCCGTTCGTCCACCGACTGGAACACGGCGTCGTGGGTCAGGGTGCCGTTGCTCAGCGTCAGCCGCTTCGGCGCGGTCACGCCCTTGCTGGTTTGCCGCGAGCGAATCACCTTGGCATTCTTGAGGAAGTCTTTGATCTCCTCCACGCTGAGTGGTGGAGCAGGAATTGGCGCCGCCGCGACGCTTTGCGCGTGCGACGGAACCGGAACGAACGAGGTCAACAACAGGACGACGAGGGCGCCGCGCCTGATCATGGGGACCTCCCCCGAAGTTCAGAGTGGAGCTATTTGACGACTTTTGTGAACTTCACCGACGCGCCGCCGACTTCGGGTCGTACACCGACGTTGAACTTCGTCTTCGCCATCGACATCGTGACGGTCCGTGCCGAGGCGATGCCGAAGCCCGCACCCATAACAACGTCGGTGGCATGATGGCGGTTCCACGCCATGCGCGCGAGGGCGATGTAGCCGCCGAGGGCGTAGGCGGGCACGCCAGCCTTCCAGCCGTAGTGACGCTGGATCACGGTGGCCGTGGCGAAGGCGCTGGCGGAATGACCGGACGGGAAGGACTTGTTGTTGCTGCCGTCTGGGCGCTCGCGCTGCACGGTGTACTTCACGGCCTGCACGAGCGTCTGCGACAGGACCTGCGCGCGGATGATGTCGCGTCCGACGAGGGCGGCCTTGTTGTTGCCGACCGACTTGCCGATGGCGTAGGTGGCGGCACCGGCGCTGAGTTGGAAGGCGAACTGGCCGATGAGGTTACCCGACTCGAAGGCCGTGGTCGGTATGTTGAAGCCGTTGTTCACACCTTCGCGATCCCACGGCGCCGCCGCGATCGCGACGAGCGACACGTAGCTCATGACCTTCGCGGTATCGGTGCTGAAGAAGTGCTTGAAGTCGCCGGCGGAGAGCTTGAAGACGTTGGTCGTTTCGACCGGCGTGGCTGCGGTCGGAACTTCGACCGGACGCCCGGGCTGCGGAATCTGCAGCGCGGCTCCATCTGGAGCGGGCGCGGCCTCGGCGACAGTCCCTGAATTTTCAATAGGCAGCGGTTCCTGGGCCCAGGCCGGCATGGCGAGGACAGAAAGGGCTAGCGCAAACGCGGCCAGGCGCAGTACGTGCATTCGGGAAACTCTTTACTTGGACGTTACGAGAAAAACGCCACCTAGTATCTCACGGCTGACGCTCGAACCCAACCAGAATCCAATTTCCTGAATTTCTTCGGAAATACGCTGAAACCGGCTTTGCCCAGGCCTCGGGGCCGCCCACGGCCAGGAGGTCTACCTTCATGTACTCGGACTGAGGCATGTTTGGCATCAGCATGGGGCTCTGGGTCTCCTCGGTCGTGGCTACCAGCGTGGCCCGATCGGTGTTGTTGTCGTAGGAGTACCAAAGCGCGCGGTAGCCCGGCGCGCGATCGGCCACGGCCATGTCCGCGGCGACATTGCGGAAGGTGAGCCGGCCCTGCGCGTCGAGCGCGGGGTCCGCAATCGGATTCACCTTCGGCAAGAACGTTTGCAGAATGCGCAGACGGCGGTCGATGATCGCCTTCGCGAGGAATTCCTCAGAGGCAGCATCGCCGAAATGTCCTTCGGCCACCGCGGCGCGGATCATGTCGTCGGTGATCGCCGCCAGCTTGGTCGCCGCCCAGAACGTGTCGTCGGGCCGCATGTGGCGGAACGCCGCGTTGGTGATGTGCGGCCACCAGGATTCGGGATCCCACTCGGAGTGATCGCGCGGCAGCCGGCCGATTGCCGGCGACTCGAAATAATCCTGCGTCCGCCACACCGGCACCTTGAAGCCGAGCGACAGCACGCGCTTGCCGATCTCGCCCGGCTGCTCGACGAGCGCTTCGTAGCCTTCCCAGCCTTCGCGCGGTCCGACGGCGGCGCTGCCGAGCGCGGAACCGAAGTCGAGCAGGTAATGGCGGATGAACCTGCGGCCGTTCTCGGTGATTAGCGTGGAGAGCGAGTTGATGCCCTTGGCGTCGACGTGATTAAGCCACGCGGCAAACACAAAATATCCGCGAAGCTCGCGGCGATGTTCGTGCGGGATCACGTCGTTGGGGTCGTCGGCGCGCGTGCCGTGAAAACGAATGCGTCCTACAGGGCGTCCGGGCGTGGCCTTGCTGAGGATCACGCGATACGAGCCGTCGCGGTCGCGATCGGCCCGCGACAGCAGCCAGAGGATGTCGGCGGGCCGCATCGCGCGCGGCATCTCGCCGACCGGCGTGATGCGGGTCTCCTTGCCGATCACGAGGTTGTCGGGCTGCAGACGGCCGATGTGGTACTCGGCGGTGTGATAGCCGGCGGCCCAGAACAGCTTGGCAGCGACGATCTCGCTGCCGGTGGCCATGCCGCGCCAGCGGGGCGGATCGAATTTCACGAACCAGGTTTCGTCGGCGCTGTCGCGGATCGTGAAGCCGGGCGTCACGCCGTCGCTCTTGGCGGACACCACCGTCCATTTGCCCGGCGCCGGTCCGTCGCTGGTGTTTGCCGCGCGCGCCACGATCGCCGTCGACAGTGGCATGCGGCCGGCGCGGTTCACGAAGAACGGGCCATCGGGCACTTCGTCGATGGTGTTGATGTTCTTCGCGCGCTGGCCGAGCACCGGGTCGCCCGGTTTCAGGAACAGGTTCTCGATCGTCTGGTAGGCGAGGTCCGGCTCGTACCGCGCTGCCGACGTGACGTCCTGCGTCACCGGCTCCTGCCAGATCGGATCGTCCGGGAAGAACCGCCGGCCCTGCGCGCCGACAGCGAGCGCGGCCGACGAGACGAGGAGAGTCATGACCATGAATCGATGACGCATCATTAGAACGCCTGCGAGCCACCGAAGATGAGGCGGAGGCCCTCGCGGCCCCGCGCCACTTCGATGCGAAAGGCATTGAAGTTCGCCCCGTGAAACCGCGCGCCGAGGCCCCACGCGGTTTCGAAGTTCGCCGCGGTGAAGTCGCGTCGATCAGGGGCGACCTGGCCGGCATCGAGGAACAGCGCCATGTCGAGATACCGCGACGGGCGCCAGCGATACTCGCCGGTCAGCAGCAGCCGATTGCGATCCGAGAACCGGCGGTTGGCGAATCCGCGCAGCGTGCTGCCGCCGCCGAGATACGGCGCCACCATCACCGGCACATCGTCCCCGTCGTTCGTGTCGGTCAGCGTCATCAGGCCATGGAAGGCGAGCACGAACTGTTCGCGCAGCAGCGGCAGCAACTGCACCACTTCATACTCCGTGGCGATGAACGAGAACGGCTGGTCGTTGCTTTCGTGGTGGCGCTCGATCGCGGCCCGGTAGAGGCCGCCGCGGGTGCTGTAGCCCTGAGACGTCCGCCAGTCGTAGGCCACTGCGCCACGCGCGACACGGTAGGCGAGGTCGCGGTCGACGCCGGGCATCTCCTCGGTCGTGAACACCTGCACGTCGCGGGCGGTGTCGAAGTTCATTAACGAGTAGCTCCCCGTGAGGAACAGGTTGGTAAAGGGTTTGACGGTGGCGTTGCCGGTCAGCTCCTTCGGGGTGTAGTCGTAGCTTTGGCGCGTAGTCACCAACGACTGCTGACCAAGTCCGTAGAACGACACGTCTTTCACGTCGAGTAGCTGGCCCGTGAGGTCGACCTGCACCAGGCCGCGCCACAACTCCGGCGCCACGGCCGCGCCGCGCAGCATCAGCGAGTTGTTGATCGAGATGCCGGTTTGCACGTTGAGCGAGGCGTTCTTCTCGAGGCGCTTGAGGTAGCCCGCACCCACGGACATGCCCGAGCCGCTGAAGACGCTGCCGAACCACGGATACGCGCCGTCGCCGCCGGTGAGCAGCGGGGACAACAGCACCCGTCGAACCACCTGCTCGGCTTTCGACGGCCCTTCGACGCCAAGTGTCTTCGCCTTCTCGGCCTGCGCCTCGGCGATCGCCTCGACGCGCGTGGTCTGCGCGAACGTCGGCGCCGCGAGGGCGCTGGCGATGAGGAACACAACGAATATCCGCATCAGAGCTGCCATTTTGTGCGCGTGTAGGCCACGCGAAAGCCATTGCGCTCGGCATTGCGCTGCGAGGCGCTGCCGGGCGCGGCGACCATCATCGCCAGGTCGCACCCTTGAGATGCGGCGGTGCGAAGCCGCGTGTCGAGGAGCGCCGATTGCGCGCCCTTCTTGCGGCCTTCGGGCACGGTGCTCGCCCCCGCCAGGAGCGCCACGCCACCGTGCATGAACAGCGCGGCCGCAGCGATCGCCTGCCCCTCGTGCTCGGCGACAAAGCAGGTCGCGCATTCCACGCTGGAGCGCGCGAATCCCTGGATGAAGGGCACGACCTCCGGCATCTCGCTCCAGCCGCGCGACGCGATGGTCCCGTACCAGTCGGCTTCGTCTTGATTGACGCGCCTGACATGGAGAGCGCCTGCCTCTGCCGTCGGAAGATCCGCGATTTCCCGAAACAGCACGTTGGAGACTTCGATGGGCTTGTAGCCGCGCGTCGCGAGGGCAGCGAGCGTTTCAATGCCCGCGTGCGGGCAGACTTCGTGAAACACCGGCGAGCCGCGCGACGTGAAGAACCGCTCGATGGCGTCGAAGTCGCGATCGCCTGGCCGCTGGTGCATGCCGAGGCCGAACGTTTGCGTGATCGGCGAGCCGACTCCGGCAAACATCACCAGCGTGCCGGCGATTTCGGTCCGCATCGCGCCCGAGTACGGCT
This sequence comes from Acidobacteriota bacterium, assembly GCA_032155105.1. Lineage (GTDB taxonomy): Bacteria > Acidobacteriota > Vicinamibacteria > Vicinamibacterales > UBA2999 > 12-FULL-67-14b. The sequence goes on along the minus strand of JALDXK010000148.1, from coordinate 6,312 downwards.
CGCGCCGGGCCTGCGCGTCCACGAACGCGGCATTGCCGTGGCCTTCGGTCGTTTCCAGACGTTTGGCGAGCGGGGCATCCGCGAACACGGCAGTCATGGCGCGCGGCAATTTTACATTGATGGGCCGTCGTCCGACTCAGGTGGCGGCGTATTTCTCGAGTCCGAGTGCCGCGTGAAGACGGAGCCTGCGATCCGCCTCGCGCGCCAGTGCGCGTTCGAACGCCGGGGGAATCCGTGGATCGCGCGGCAAGGTCGCGAGCATCGCGATTGCCATCTTGCGCACGCGCGCGAACGGATCGTGTTCGGCGCGGTCGATCAGGAGCGGCACCACGTCGATCGGGCACGCGTAATCCTTGCAATGTTCGCAGGCGATTGAGTGGGTTCTGGATCGGTCAGCAACCGCACCAGATCTTTCAAGGTATCGGGATCGGCGCCACGGTCGAGATAGATCGCGCACCAGTGCCGCACGTGCCAGTCCGGATGCTTCAGGCCCTCGCGGACCGCCGACAGCGCGGCCTCGCCCAGTGCCTGCAGACGCATCAATGTGTCGACACGAGTCGCGGCGTCGGTAAATGAGGAGACGAGCCTGGCCGCATCGGTGGTCGGGGTCATGGTTGTCTGCGCCCGGTTTACTCCATCCCGTTGAATTGCTCGAAGCTCTGGCCGCTGGCCATGAAGACCACCGCGCCGATGAACAGCGCCAGGTTGAACGCCACCGCCACGCTGACGATGGCCCAGCCAGTGGCGCGGCGCGAGTGGAGCCGATAGCCGATGTTGAGCAGCGACGGCGCGGCGAGTGGCAGGTTGTGCAGTCCCAACGCGAGCAAGGTGAGCGCCATCCACGCGTTCAACGCCGTTGTCTTCCTGCCTGGCGCCGAGCCGGCGAGAATCGCCCGGGTATGGTCGATCAGCAGCCACGACGGCACGATGATCGCGACGCCGATCGGATACAGGATGAGCGGCGATCCTTCGAGCGTGTTGAGCACCATCTTGGTCGTGACGGCCAGCAGGTGCCCGAACCCCATGACGCCAAGCATGACACCGGAGAACAGGTTCATCGCCGCCATCACCAGCTGCGTGTGCGGCAGGCTGCGGCCGCGCATCTTCCATAACAGGCAGACCGATAGCGCCGCCGCCGACATGGCCACCGGCAGCCACTGTCCTTCGCTCACGATCAACGCGGCGAGTCGTTCAATCATGCTGAGGTACGGCCTCGACCGGCCGCTCTGATTTTAGCGCATTCGGCTCGTCTGCCGGGCCGACCCTCGACAGCACGGCCTCGAGCACCGGCCGCATCTGCGACAGTTGCTTGACGCGAATCACGAAATCCCACGCCGGCTCGAACTTCTTCCAGCCCGCGCTGTACGCGAAATGCTTGAGCGAGTGCTTCAGCGAACGGTGCGCGGAAGCGGCCCTGGTGATCGCGCCCCACTCGTAGAACGCGCGATACGACCAGTCGTAGCCCTGCTTCAACTCGTCGGCCGACAGCCCCATCGGTTGATAGACAACGTGACGGGTGTCGTAGCGATCCCAGTTGTTCGTGGTGAGGCGCCCCTGCGCGCGCAGCTGCGCGTGGAGCGCCGTCCCCGGGTAGGGCGTCAGGATGTGGAACGTCGCCGTCGTGATGCCGCTCTCGACCGCCCAGTCCACCGTGCGGCGGAACACGTCGCCATCATCGCCGTCGAGGCCGAACACGAAGCTGCCGTTGATCATCACGCCGAGATCGTCGAGCCGTGTGATCGCCTCTCGATAGAGCGCCGCCTGCCCTGAGCGAGCCGCGTGGTGCATGGCGCCAAGCGGCGAGTCGAAGGGAAGGTTCTGCTTCTTGCCGGCACCGGCCAGCCCGCCAGGCGACAGCGTTTCGAAGCCGACGAAGAGGCTGCGCAGTCCTGCCGCCGCCGCGTACTCGATGGTGTTGTCGCGCAGGATCGAGTCCACGGTAGCGGCGCCCTGGAAGACGCGGTTCATGCCGGCCATGCCGCTGAACAAGTTGCGCGCGAAGGTGCGGTGGCCGAGCAGGTGGTCGTCGAGAAAGTAGAGATGACGGCCCGGCAGTCGATCGATCTCGGCGAGCGCGGCGTCGACGCGTTGCGTGTAGAAGGCTCTCCCGCCTTCGAAGAACGCGTCTTTGTAGCAGAAGGTGCAGTGGTGCGGACAGCCGCGCGACACCACGATCGAGTTCGGGACCAGGTAGCGGGAGCGCTGAATCAAGTCGCGGCGAATTGGTGGCAGGCCGTCAAGCGTCCGCAGCTTCGAGTCGTAGCGTCGCTTCGGCTCGCCCGCCGCCAGGTCCTTCAAGAACGCCGGGAACGTGTCTTCGCCAGGACCCAGGAAGATGGTGTCGGCGTGCGGCGCGGCTTCGTCAGGCAGCGACGTCACGTGCAAGCCGCCCAGCGCGACGTGCGCCCCCCGGCGGCGGTAGTGATCGGCGATCGCATAGGCGCGATACGCGTTGGTGATGTAGACCTGGATCACCACCAGGTCCGGGTCATCGTCGAGGTCGAGTGGCTCGACGTGCTCGTCTTGCAGCGTGACCGCCACGTCGGGGTCGAGGTACGCGGCGAGCGTGGCCAGGCCGAGCGGCGGAAACAGCGAGTACTTGATGGGTCGCCAGTAGGGGCTGGTGGCTTCGGTAAGCGCGGGCAGGATCAGCTTGACCCGCCGGAGACGTCGAAGCAGGTAATGCATGGATTGACCATAACGCAAATTACTTTATTCTGCAAAGTATCGCGCAGGAGCGGGGCTTCTTGTCCGCCGACCTGTCCGCCGAAGCGCGTAGCACGAAGGTGGAAGCCCGAAGGGCAAAGGTGGACGTTCCGCCCGACAGGGGCTTAGGTTTTCAGGGCCGTCAACACCGCGTCGATCATTTTCTTGGCGTCGCCGAAGAGCATGCGCGTGTTGTCTTTGTAAAATAGCGGGTTGTCGACGCCGGCATAGCCGCTGGCCATGCCGCGTTTCATGACGATGCAGGTCTTCGCCTTCCACACCTCGAGAATCGGCATGCCATAGATCGGGCTGGACGGATCGTCGAGCGCGCCGGGATTGACGATGTCGTTTGCGCCGATAACGAGCACGACGTCCGTGTTGGGGAAATCTGCGTTGATCTCCTCCATTTCGAGCACGATGTCGTACGGCACCTTGGCCTCGGCCAGCAGCACGTTCATGTGCCCGGGGAGGCGGCCCGCCACCGGGTGGATCGCGAAGCGGACGTTGGCGCCCTTCTCGCGCAGGATCTTGGTGACTTCGAAGAGCGGATACTGCGCTTGCGCCACCGCCATGCCGTAGCCGGGCACGACGACCACGCTCTTCGCGTCCCTCAGCAGGTCCGCCGTATCGTCTGCCGTCACCGACTTCACTTCCCCGGCCGGCTGCGCCGCCGCGCCCCCTGGCGCCGCGCCTTCATCGGCGCCGAAGCCGCCGAGAATCACGCTGAGGAACGAGCGGTTCATGGCGCTGCACATGATGTAGCTGAGGATCGCGCCGCTCGATCCCACCAGCGCGCCGGTGATGATCAGCAGGTCGTTTTCGAGCATGAAGCCCGCCGCCGCCGCTGCCCACCCCGAATAGCTGTTGAGCATCGACACCACCACCGGCATGTCGGCGCCGCCGATGGCCATCACGAGGTGGATGCCGAGCAGCGCCGCGACGGCGGTGACCACGAGCAGTGGCCACAGCACCGGAAAGTAATCACCGTAGGTGACGAAGGTGTAGCCGAGGTAGATCGACGCCAGCAGCATGATCAGGTTGATCACGTGCCGGCCCGGCAGCAACAGCGGCTTGCTGCCGATGAGCCCCTGTAATTTTCCGAACGCCACCACCGAGCCGGTAAACGTGACGGCGCCGACGAAGATGCCGATGAAGATCTCGGTGTCGTGGATCCGCCGCTCGACGCCAACAAAGACATGGCTGTGATCGAGCGCGGTGGCGATGCCGACGAGCACGGCGGCCGCACCCACGAAGCTGTGCAGGATCGCCACCAGCTGCGGCATCGAGGTCATCTCGACGCGTGCCGCCAGGGCCGCGCCGATCGCGCCGCCGATCACCAGCGACACCGTGAGCACGGTGTAGCTGTCGACGCGTGGGCCGAAGGCGGTGACCAGCACGGCGACCAGCATGCCCGCCATGCCGAACATGTTGCCGCGGCGCGCCGACTCCTGCGCCGACAGCCCCCCGAGACTGAAGATGAACAGCAGTCCGGCCACGAGATACGCGATCGTGACGAGGGTTTCAGGCAACGGGCACCCGTGGGAAGGCGATACAAGACATCTGCGTCGTCTGCGGCCCTGGCGTCTTCATCGGCGGCCTTAGCGCCTGAACATCCGCAGCATGCGCTGCGTCACGAGGAAGCCGCCGGCGATGTTGATGGTGGCCAGCAGGATGGCGGCGGCGCCGAGGATCACGATCGGAGACGAGGGCGGCCCGCTCACCTGGAGCATGCCGCCGATCACGATGATGCCGCTGATCGCGTTGGTCACGCTCATCAGCGGCGTGTGCAGCGCCGGGGTCACGGTCCACACCACCTGCCAGCCGACGATACACGCCAGCGCGAACACGGTGAGATGCGACAGGAACGCAGGTGGCGCCACGAGGCCGAGGCCGACCAGCGCCGCGGCGGCGACGACCCCGAAGATCGGACCTGCAACGCTGCTTTTCGGCTCGGGCTTCTTGACCACCACGGCTGCCGGCGTTTTCGCGGCCACGGCTTTCGGATCCGGCGGCAGCACCACGGGCGGCCGCGCCGGTGGCGGCCACAACACCTCGCCGCCGCGCACCACGAGGGCGCCGCGCACCACTTCATCCGCGAGGTCGAGATGAAAGTGGCTCGCGCCGCCGAGATCGGCGAGCAGGTGCGTCAGGTTGTTGCCGAACAGCAGGCTGGCCGTCGGCGCGAGCCGGCTTGGCAGGTCGGTGTAGCCGAGGATGTGAACACCGTGTCGCTCCACGACGTTGCCCGGCTCGGTCAGCGCGCAGTTGCCGCCGTTCTCCGCCGCCAGGTCGACGATCACCGAGCCGTTCTTCATCGACTTGACCATGTCCTCGGTGATGAGGACCGGCGCCGGGCGGTTCGGAATCAGCGCGGTGGTGATGATGATGTCGACGTCCTTCGCCTGCGCGGCGAACATCTCCATCTCGGCCTTGATGAACGCCGGGCTCATTTCTTTCGCGTAGCCGCCCGCGCCTTCACCATCTTCGTGGACGTTGAGCTCGATGAACTCGGCGCCCATGCTCTTGACCTGTTCCTTGACGGTCGGCCGCGTGTCGAACGCGCGAACGATGGCGCCCATGCCGCGCGCGGCCCCGATCGCGGAGAGGCCGGCCACGCCCGCGCCGATCACCAGTACCTTCGCCGGTGGCACGCGTCCCGCCGCCGTCATCTGCCCGGTGAAGAACCGCCCGTAGAAGCTGGCCGCTTCGACCACCGCGCGATACCCGGCGATGTTGGCCATCGACGACAACGCGTCCATCTTCTGCGCGCGCGTGATGCGCGGGATCTGGTCCACCGCAATCGCCGTCGCCTTGCGCCCGGCCAGCTTGGCGATGATGTCCTTGTGCTTGCCAGGATACAGGAACGAGATCAGCGTCCCGCCCTCGCGAATCAGCTCCGCTTCGTGCACGCCCAGGGTGGGATGCATCGCCGGTGGCTGCACCTTCAGGACGATGTCGCCGGCCTGCCACACCTCGCGCGTGCCGGTGACGATCTCCGCCCCTGCCGCCACGTAGTCCTCGTCGGTAAATGACGCCGCCGCGCCGGCGTCGTGCTCGACGGCCACGGCGAATCCCATCTTGATCAATCGCGAGACGTTTTCAGGGGTGACCGCCACCCGGCGTTCACCGGGGCGGCATTCCTTCGGGACGGCGAGCTTCATGCAGCGGGGTGATTATACCTAGCGAGGCCCCGCCTCAGACCGGATTTCCCTCCCGCCCTCACGAAGTCGCCGGTTGTGGCAGCTTCAAGCGGAACTCCCGCTGGAGCAGCAGCAGGTTCACGGTCAGCTGCAGAAATACGGCCACCGCGCTGATGTACCAGATCCACGTCAGGTGGAAGCCCGCGGCACGTGAGAGCAGGATCGCCGGGACGATGCTCACGACCATCCGCAGCGCCGATGTGGCGAGCGACGGCATCGTATTGCCCATCGCCTGGAACATGCTCGACGACACGAAGGTCACACCCGACGCCACGAGCGTCAGCACGACGATGTGCAGGTATTCGACGCCGACGGCAATCACCTCGGGATCGCTGGTGAAGATGCGCATCAGCGGGGTGGCGAAGACGAACAGCCCGATCCCCGTCACCAGCATGGCGGTAGCCGC
>JALDXK010000147.1:0-11564 GCA_032155105.1 Acidobacteriota bacterium | reverse complement strand
CGAGGCCGATGTAGTTGTTCTTGATCACCGTGCCTGCCGCGCTCGTCACCACGATGCCCGCGCCGCGCGTTTGCGTGTAGAGGTTGATGCCGGCGGCGTTGTTACCGGAGATGATGTTGCGCTCGAGCGCGTTCGGTCCGCCAATGTCCACTCTCACACCCGCGCCGATAGCCGAACTGAAGGCCGGCGCCGGAGGTCCATTCGGCACCGCCGCGGTGCCCGACGGATTGAGGCCGATGTAATTGCCGATCACCTGCGTGCCGGCGCCGCTCGAGAGCACGACGCCGGTCGCGGTGTCGTAAAACGAGTTGACGATCACGCCGTTCTGTAGGTTGCCGGAGATGACGTTGCACGCGCCGGTGCAGCTCAACGGACTCACGCCGGCCGTGCCGCCGACAAGCGAGGTACCGTGAATGTTCACGCCAATGCCAGTATTCGCCAGCGCCGTGCCGTTGATGTTGACGCCGATGTAGTTGCCCTGCACGACGAGGTTGGTCGGAGTGGCCTTCGCGACAGGCGGTTCCGGCCCCGTCCCGTCCGGATCGACCGCATTGACGCCGGTCGAGATGCCGTGGTTACCGTTGCCCGAAATGACGTTGCCGAGTGCGGCCGACGGGCCGCCGATGGTCACGTTCGGAACGAACACGAGGACGCCGCCGTTGGCGTTGCCAAGCGCCGTTACACCAGACGGCGCCGTGCCAATCAGGTTGTTGATCACCGTGGTGCCGCGGCCGTCGTTGGCGACGACGGGGGAGCCCCTGAAATTGTCGATAATGCGGATGCCGGTATTGAGGTTGCCTGAGATCACGTTGCGCGCCGCGGGAGTCGCGCCGCCGATGACGTGATTCGGTGTTCGCGACTCGATGCCGTTGGTGTTCGGCATGACGGCGCCGTTGGCGCCCAGGCCGATGAAGTTACCTTCGATGTGGTGGCCGATCGTGCCCGCGGAGACGGCCTCGAGGTTGATGCCGGGGCTGAAGTTGCCGACCGCGAGACCCTTGACCGTGGTCGGCCCGCCGACGAGGTTCAGGCCGGGATTGAAGCCGCCGGCGCCGGTGCCGCGCAATTCAATCTTGATGACCGCGTTGGAGCCCGACGCCAGCGTATTCGGCGACGCCCCTGGCTGCGTATAGCCGTCGATGACCACCGGGACGTTGATGGTCGGGAGCCCCGATTGTGGCGCGATGACGAACGGCCCTTCGCCAGTGATATTGAAGTGAATGTGATTCGTCGACCCGACATTCAGGTTCGAGTCGGCGATCGCCTGTCGCAACGTGCCGGGCCCAGCATCAGCCGTGCTGGTCACGACAAACGTGAAGCCCCCGGGTGCGATGGTGGTATTTGCGCTGCCGACGTTATTGCGCGAGTCGGGATCGGCCTCGGTTGCGGTCGCCATCAGCCGGGTGATGCGCGTGCCGGGGGCAAAGGCCTGCACGGTGACGGTGAACGACTGGTTGCCGTCCGGCGCGATCGTTGGCAGGTTGCACTGCACGGTTCCGTAGAGATCGGAGCAGTCGTTGCTGCTGCTGACGAAATTCATGCCGTTGGGCACGATGACGGTGGCCACGACGGCGGTCGCCGGATCGGGTCCGTTATTGCCAACAAACGCCGTGTAGGTCAGCTGATCGCCCACCGCGCCCGCTTCGGGCCCGATCACGGTGCTGTAGAGATCGGCCGCCGCGCCTTCATCACCGGCGCACGAGTTGAACAGGATGTAATAGCCGCCGCGAAGGGTGCCCACGATATCGGGCCGCCCATCGACGTTGACGTCCAGGATCAGGAAGTGATTGAGCGTGGTGCCGAGCAGATACGACCCTGTCTCGGTGAACTGGCCGGCGCCATTGCCCTCGAGGAGGATGACTCGTTGCTCGAGGCCATTGAGGGCCGCGAGGTCGAGACGGCCATCGCCGTTGAAGTCCCCCGTGGTAGCGAAGCCGACGCCGGGGACGATCTCGGTCGGCGGCTGGAAAGTCCCGTCGCCATTGTTCAAGAGGAGCAGGAGGTTCGCCGTTCCACCGCTGCCGGGTATGGTCGTGACACCAAGATCTGGGGCACCATCGCCGTTGACGTCGTTCAACTGACGCAGGCGGTTCGACGGATCCGGTAGCGCGATCGCTTGAGGCGCACTGAAGCCGCCTTCGCCGTTACCGTGCATCACGCTTACCGTCGCGACGCCAATGTTGTTGACGGCGATGTCGAGGTTGCCGTCGACATTGAAATCGCCCAGCACGAGGTTGCCTGGCCGGGCGCCTGCGGGCACCGAGATCGGCTCGCTGAACGTCCCGTCGCCCGCACCCAGCAGCACCACGACGGTGGTGTCGGCAACGGCAGCGCTGCTGACCACGAGATCGGCATGATTGTCGTGATTGAAATCGCCGGTCTGAATGGTGAACGTCCCCGCCAGCGGCAGGAAGAGGTCCTCTTGATCCTCGCCAGGGAAGGCGCCCGTGCCATCGCCAAACGCGAAGCCGAGCTCGGCCGGCTGCTGAACAGCGGGATTGTTCAGGTTGGTGACCGCCACGTCGGCATGGCCATCCTCATTGAAGTCGGCACTGATCGCGGCCGTGGGATTCTCTTCCTCGAAGTATTGCGGTTCCTGGAATCCTCCGTCGCCGTCGCTGAGGACCAGCACGAAATTGCCGTCCCCCTCCGCGAAGAACAAGTCCGGAAACGTGTCTTCATTGAAGTCTGCACTGGCCATCGTCCCGGCGGACGTCGTGTCGAGCGGCGTGATCAACGGGCCGCGGAATGTGGGCGATGAGCAGGCCGCGTAACTCGACACAAACAGAAGCTCGGTAGCGGTGTTGTTCCCCGCTTCCGGATCCGGCTGTGTCCCCGCAACCGTGACCGTATTGGTGATTCCCTGTGCAGCCGTCGGTCTGAACACGATGCCGTACTGGCGCGACGCGCCTGGCGCCAGCGAGCCGACTGGGCACGTCACTGTGTGTGCGTCAGGGCTGTAACTACAGATGTCATCAGTGACCGATATGAACGTGGTCGCAACGGGCAACGTGTCGGTCAGGACGACGTTGGTCGCCGCGGCCGGACCATGGTTGGTCACCGTGAGCGTGATCGTCGTGTTGGTATTCAGGATCGGCGGCGTCGAGGCCTGCGTCACCACGAGGTCGGCGTTGAGCGCTACCGCCACCACGTCGAAGGCGTTGGATCGCGCCGATGCGGGCGGGGTGCCGGCCGCGGTTGCGGTCAGGATGTAGCCGCTACCCGGCGTGTTGATCTGCAGCGCGCCGAATGTGGCCACGCCGCTTTCGTCGGTGGTCGCGACATTGCCGCTCAGCACGACGCCCGGGACGTTCAACGACAGCGAGACCGCCACACCTAGCAACGCCGCGCCGGCATTGTCGATCACGCGCACCCGCACCGCCGGCGTCATCGAGGTGTTGACCGTGGTCGTCGTGGGCTGCTGCAGGAACAACAGGTTCGACCCGGTGGGCGTGACGAGCGGCGGATCGGTGATGCCGTCCTCGGCGTCTTCGGTGTCGACGCTCTGCTGCTGCACCACCGGCGTGATGGCTTCAGTCGGCGCCACCGCGCGATCGATCGACACCATCTTCGGGTTGCCGTTTTTGTCGAGGATCGGGTTGCCGTTCGCATCCTTCTTCGCCACCAGCACGTTGTCCGAGGTGTCGTTGTCGAAGACGCGCAGCACGATGCGGCCTTCTTCTCCGGGCGACAGCCACAGCGTGGCATTCTTGATCTCCGGATCGTTCGGATTCGACGGCTGGCCGTTGGGCGGGACGAGCGTCGGGTTGGAGATGTTGGTGACGAGCACGTTGCGCACCTGGAACGCCAGCTGACAGCCGTTCGGGACCGTGACGGGCGTGCGGTAGGTCTTCAGCAGGACCAACTGCGTGGCGATGCTCGAGGGCAGTTGCTGTTGCGCAAGGAACAGGTTGACGTTGAACGCGGCGGTGGTGTTGCCCGTGTTCGTCACGGTCCATGTCACGTCGGCGATGGCGCCGTTCTCGATGTCGGGATTCTCGATGTCCGGGTTCTCGATATCCGGGTTCTCGATGTCCGGGTTCTCGATGTCCGGATTCTCAATATCCGGATTCTCGATGTCGGGGTTATAGACTTCGGCGTTTTCGATATCCGGGTTCTCGATGTCCGGATTCTAGATGTGCGGATTTTAGATTTCCGGATTTTCGATGTCCGGATTGAGCATGACGACCGCTTCGGCGCCGCCGTCCAGTTCGCCGGCCGTTGGATAGGTCGAGGGCGGCAACAGGGTGAGGTCGACGAGCTCGGAGACCCGGACGTCAACGCGCGCGTCGGGATTGGTCGACGTGATGTAGACCGTGCGCGATGCCGTCGAGCGGGCCGGCACGATCATCTCGATCGCGATCTTCGGTGCCGGTGGCGCGCTCGTGAACGGCGGCAGCGGGAACTGCTCGAACGACGCCCGGCCGCCGGGCGGCTGGTTGAGGATGGTCATCCGGAAGCTGCGCGTGAAGTCGTCGGTGTTCTGCGCGAACACCACGAAGCCGCGCTGCAACTCCGTTGACAGCGGCTTGGTATTGCCCGGCGATCCCGCGATCAGGCCGGTGCCGGTGATGCGCGCGGAGTAGACGTTCTGATTGCGCGAGCCGGCGTTGTTGTTGTTCACCGTGCACTCGGGCACTGGCTCGCCAGGCAGGAACAGGCTGGTGCGCGGTGCCTGGTCGGGACTCATCTTCGCGGGCGTGTACTTGGTCCAGTCGAGCTTGCCCGTCACCGGATCGCGCGTGGTGGGCGGCCGCACGTCGCGGTTGTCGGTCCACGCCGCGTGAAACACCGGCGGCACGCCATTCGCGGCGGTGTTGTAGATCCACTTGCCGTTCGCAGCGGGAATGAATGCCGGCGCCGCGGCGACGTCGATGTAGTCGCCCATGAAGGGCACGGTGCCCTTCTGGAACATCGGCAAGTTCGGCGGATTCGCCTGGAGTTCTTCAATCCGCCCAGAGCGCGGATTGAAGCCCATCTGGTATTCCGACACCTGCACCGAGGGGGCGAAGTCGGGCATGTCGGCCGGTAACGCCATCGCGGAGCGGATATCGATGGTGTGGCGGATGACCTTGTTGGCGTCGCTGACGGTGCGGTCGTGGACGCCGCCGGCGGCGGCGAGCGCCTGCGTTTCGCGGATGTCGTAGAAGACGATCATCAGCTTGCCGCCTGCGAACGTCATCGACGGCATCAACTGGTGGCCGCGGCCGGGCGTATCGTGATCCTCCACGGGGCGAAGCGGCGCGAAGTTGCGCCCGTCGCGCGTGCTGGTGATGACGAGGCGCGCGCCGTCGTTGCCGTCGGTGTCGGCCGAGAAACCGCGTTGCGTCCAGGCGATGTAGATGCGGCCATTGCCGTCGGCGGCCATCGTCGGATAGGCGTTGGTGCGGAAGTTGAAACCGCTGGTGCCGAGGTCGAACTGGTCCACCTGGTCGGAGACCTCCTGCGGATTCGTGCCCGGACGCTCGAACTCGTCTTCCGCTTCCTTGCCGCGGTGCTCGAAGAGGCGATCGAGGTCGCGCTTGACGTGCTTGCCGAGTTTCGCAAACTTGTGCGCGCGGCCCGGCGGGTCGAAGCGGCCTCCGCCGACGGGCAAGCGCGCCACCATCATCGCGTCGAGGTCGTCGTTGTCGGTGAGATCGGGATCGAAGCGGCGATAGGCCACGAACACCGCGCCGGTTTTCGGATCGATGGCGATCGAGGTGCCCTGGTTGACGCGATCCTGCGGATTGCTGACGCGGATCGCGGGACTCCAGGTGGCCCCGCAGTCGACGGAGCGCTTCAGCATGACCTCGGAGCGTAGCGTCGGTCCCTCGCCTGTGAAGGCGGTGTAGGTCACGTAGATCGCGCCGGCGGGGATCTGCTGGCCTACCGGCGCGGGCGGCTTCGGCTTCTTGCCCTTACCCTTGCCGGAATTTTCGGAGCCCTTGCCGGAATTGTCGGACTTGCCGGAACTGTTCCTCTTGCCGTCCGACGCGGTCGAGATGATGTCGTCGCCGCTGATGCTGCAGATCGCCGAGTTCCCGCGCGGGATGTCCACCGCCATCCACGGCTTGTCCAGAAACGGCGTGCCGGTGGACGACACCACCAGCGAGGTGCCGAGATACGCGAACGGGTCGCCGGCTTCCTGGTTGTTGTTGTCGATGAAGCGCGAGAGGAACACGGCGGACTTGCCGTTCTCGACGCGATCGAACACGAGACCGCTGTAATAGATCAGCCCGTGCGTGCCCGCGCGCACCACGGCGTCGGCGCCAGCTTGATACGACTTCAGCGGCGACTCGAGCCCGGCCGGTGATTGATCCTGCGGATAGCCGGGCAGCAGTGTGCTGGTCCAGCGCTGGCCGCCGTCCCTCGACTTGAACAGGCCCAGCCACGCGTCGCCGGTTTCCGGCTCGATGCATTTACCGGTGATTGGATCGATCGTGCAGAGACCAGGGATGTCGACGGTGCGATAGTCGTTCGACCCGGCGAGCAAGTGCAGCGGATTGCGCGTTGAGGCGGCAATCGACGGCTCGTTCTGCCGTTGCAGGAATGGATCGCCTTCGGGAAACGTGGTGCCCGACACCATGTTGACGTTGCGTCCCGGCATTTGCGCGCTGATGGTGGTGAGCGCGAGGCCAATCGCAACGGCGATGGCGCAAAGAAAACGCACGACGGCCGTGCGGTTCGGTACGGGGGGGACGAACCGGCGCATGACGCCTCCAGGGCCTAAGTTGTCCTCGTAACTTGACTGACCGACGGCGACCTCAGCTGTTACGAGGGGCCTCAGTCTAAGCCCAGCTGTGCAATTTCCACAATGGCACGGAAGGAGTAGTTTCCCGCCCTTGAGCAAGGCCTAAGATGAGTCGCGCCAGCAGCTTGCGAGGGGAAGTCGCGGCCGAAGCAGACGGAAAAAGGTTCACTATTCGGGAAATAGAGCTAATGCCCGGTACGTCGCGGGAGACTCGCTTGCAGCTGACGCGCGCAGGCGAACCTCCCGCTGAGTGACCCTACTGGTTGTGCGGCACCAGCACGGTTGTTGAGGCCTGGCGAGTACGGCCGCCGGCATCGGTCGCCGTGACCATGATCGTGTAGAGCCTTCCGTTCGAGTCGTTCCCGTTTCGATAGGCCTCGAGGCTGACCATGAAAGAGTAACCGCCGCCTGGGCCCACGGTGACGGTGCCCGCCGGCTGGATCTTCTTGTATTCGTCAACCACCTTGAACGACACGCTCACCGCCGTCGCATCGATGATCGTGCCGGTGACCGTGACCGGCCTCATCGTCTTGTTCGGTGACCACAGTAGCGTGGGTGGCTGCGCAACCGCCGTCACCACCGGCGCCGACGTGTCGGCGACGATCACGGTGCGCGTTGCCGTCCGCGTGTTACCGGCGGCATCGGTCGCGACATACGTGATCGTGTAGGTTCCTGCAACTGCCGTGTTCACCGTGCCGGTCGCAGTGGGGACCAGCGCACCGGAGACCGTGTCGAAGGCGGTGACACCCGGATCGATGAAAGTGGCGCCCGCTTCGACGGTCATCGGCGACGCGCCGTGGAGCGTGATGGTCGGGCCCACGGTATCGATCACGTTCACCGCGAACAGGTTGGTCGGCGGCGTGGACACCCCGGATTGATCCGTGGCCACGCAATCGATCGCAGTGGCGCCGATCGGGAACGAGCTGCCGGAATTGAGGCCGCTGCCCGACGCGCACGCGACCGCCACCGGTCCGCCATTGGAATCGCTCGCGGTGGGATTCGTATAGTGCACGATGGCGCCGGTCGGGCCTGTGGCTTGCGCGGGATTGGACGGCACGAACGGCGCGCCAGGCGTGCCGCCGCCGACATCGAACGTAGGCGGCGTCACATCCTGCACCCTGACGAGGAAGGTCACATTGGACGCATTCGGCGCGGGCTCGGTCCGCACGTCGGTCGCTGCGCACGTCACGCTGTTGGTGCCGACGGGGAAGTTGCCGGTGAACGACCAGTCGCCGCCGTTCTGGGTGAGCAGCGATACCGCCGTTGCGGCCGAGGCGCACGTGACGTTGGCCACGGCGACGTTATCCGTGACGTTGAGCGTGAAGGCCACCGGCTCGGCGCCGGAATTGTCCGTATCGCTGGCCACGAACACGGTGTCCGGCGACGTGAGCGTCGCGTCCAGCACCGTGACGGTGGGCGGGATCGGATCGTAGATGTCCTTCGGCGGACCGGTCTCGAGGCTGCATTCGGTGGGACCGGTCACGAAGTCGCCGAGCGTGCAGGCCGCGCCGGTGCACGTTGCGCAGTTGGCGCCCTGTGCCACGACGCCGAGCGCAATCGTGCCTTGCAGCGAGGCCACAAGGTCGCGCGTGCACGAGGTAGTGCCTTCTTCGCAATACGCGCGGAGCGTGATGTAACCGCGCTCGCCGGGAGCCAGCGCGAACGTGGCGTTCTCGCGGCTGGGATCGTTGAAGTCGCGATTGAACGGGTTGGTCTGGACGTCGGGCCCGACGATGTTCATCAGCGCGACGCTCTGTGCGGTGCGCGGCGCCACGGTGCTGCCGGGCGCGGCGCACATCGCCGCGGGACTCGAGAAAATTCTTCGCACCGCGAGCTGGTAGCGCACGCCTGCCGGCGGATTGTTCACAAAGACGTTCGCCTTGTACGCCGACGTCGTGTTGCCGTTGTTGCGCACCGGCCATGTGGTGTCCGCAACCTGGAAGGCGCCGTTCTCGAAGTCGGGGTTCTCGAAATCGGGGTTCTCGAAGTCCGGGTTCTCGAAATCTGGATTTTCGAAGTCGGGGTTCTCGAAGTCCGGATTTTCGAAGTCCGGGTTCTCGAAGTCCGGGTTCTCGAAATCTGGATTCTCGAAGTCCGGGTTCTCGAAGTCCGGATTTTCGAAATCGGGATTGCGGATCGAGTTCGACGCCGACAGCGTGAAGTTCTCGAAGTCCGGATTTTCGAAATCCGGGTTCTCGAAGTCCGGGTTCTCGAAATCAGGATTGTGCAGCTCGGTGTTCTCGAAGTCCGGATTCTCGAAGTCGGGGTTCTCGAAATCCGGATTCAGGAACACGTTATCGAAGGCGGCGCCCGCCGCCGCGTCGGGCAGCTGCTCGACGGCTACCGGCACCAGCACATCCGGCGCCTGGCTGGCGTCCGCGGGCGGACTGATGAGTCCGACGAACACCGTGCGCGAGGCGCTCGAGCGGCGTGGAATGCGGACAACGATCTCGGTCAGCGGCGTGGTCGGGGTGCCGCTACCGTCGAGCGCGCCGAAGCCGCTGAACTGATCGAACGACGCGATGACCCCGGCCGGCGCCGCCGCACGCAGCACATAGTCGTGTTCGGCATCGGTGGCGTTCTGCGCGATCACCACGAACGAGCGCTGCAGTCCGGCGATGCGCTTCGAATTCTGCGGCGCCGAGACCACGAGCGCTGGCCGCAGTTGCGCGGTGTAGACGTCCTGGTTGCGAATACCTACTTGACCAGGCGAGCACATGACCATGCCCGGCCCGACTACGGACGGCGTGAAGTTCGCCCACACGGTGTCTCGCGGTGTACCGACGTTGCGGTTGTCGGCCCATGCCACGTGAAAGACCGGCGCGGGTCGATTGGCGGTGTGCCCCGAATTCCACGACCACGTGCCATTCGCGTTGGCCACGAAGCTCTGGCCCGCAATATCGATGTAATCGCCGATGAACGGGAATTGGCCCTTCGAGAAGATCGGCAGGTTGGGCCGGTTGTACTGCAGCTGCACGCGCGGGCCGTTCACCTGTCCCCGTCCCTCGCGATAACGCGACACCTTGCTGCTGACGCCGAGCACCGAGACGCTCGACAGGGTGCAGGTGCCGTTGGCGAGGCACGCCGAGTCGGCCATCGCGGCGCGCATGTCCAGCGTGTGACGCCGGCTCAACCCTTCGGGGTGCGTCAGCATGCACGCGAAGATCACCGAGAAGGCCACCGTGTCGCCGCCGCTCTGGGCCTGGCAATCCTGGAAGGCGCGGAGCCCATATTCGAACACGAGATCTTCAAACCCCGAGGATACGTCGTCTCGCAGGTCGTAATAGGCGAGCCCGACCTTGCCGCCGGCGAACGCGATGGTCGGCATGATCTGGTGGCCGGCATCGGCGAAGGCATCGGCGATGCGGGGTGCCGTCCAGCCGCTGCCGCCGATGGCGCTCGAGATCACGATGCGCGCATCCATCGGGCGTGCCGCGACGAAGCCGCGCGCGGCCCATGCCACGGAGACGCGTCCGGGCTGACCTGCGGTGCGGCCGTCGGCCTCGGCGGGCACGACCGCAATCGTCGGATACGCGTTGGTGCGGAACGACAGCACCGACGACACCTGGTCAAAGGGCGCGAACTGATACCCGCCCGCATCGAGCGCCGCGGCTTTGGTGAACGACTTGCCGCCGTCCTGCGAGCGTGCGTACAGGATCGCGTTGCGGCTGCCCGCGGCGGCCACGTTGGCGAACTCGCGCCACGCGACATGGATGTGGCCGGTGCCGGGGTCGATCGCGATCGTCGTCCCCTGGTTCCTTGCCACGCGCTCGCTCAGCTTCGACGGGTTCGACCACGTGGCGCCGCAATTGGTGGACTTCGAGAAGCGGATGGTCGAATGCACGTTGTTGCCGCTGCCAAGGAACGCCGTGTAAACGAGATACACCGCACCCGCCGGCACCGAGCGGCCATTGACCACGCAGGTGATGCCGCCGCGCGGGATGTCGGCGATCACCCACGGCTTGTCGAGGAACTGCCCCGACGTGCCGGTGTCGATGGTGGCCATGCCGGCGTATTCGATGGGATCGCCGCCGTCCTTGTTGTTGTTGTCGATGAAGCGCGCCACGAAGACCTTGCCCACGTCGCCGTCGCCGCGATTGAACGCGATGCCCGAGTAGTAGAACAGGCCGCTGGTTCCGGCGCGCACGGTCGCGTCGGCCGCCGACGCGAGTCCCTTGATCGGCGCCGCCTGGCCGGCGGCCGACACATCGAGCTTGTGCCCCGGCATCAGCGTCGACGTCCACGTGGCACCGCAGTCGAACGACTTGAACACGCCCAGCCACGCGTCGCCGACTTCGCCGGCCGCATCCTCGACGTCTACCGCGCGATAGTCGTTCGCGCCCGCCAGCAGGTGACACGGGTTGCGCGACGACACCGCGACCGACGGCTCGTTCTGCCGTTGCAGGAACGGGTCGCCGATGATCGTCGATGGCGGCGTGAAGATCGCGGGGCCGCCACCCATGTTGACGTTGGGCCCGACGATCACTTGGGCGTCGGCAGTCGTGACCGCGGCCATGAGCGCGAGCGCGCAGATCAGCTGGACATCAATCGATCGACGAGTGGGCGCGCTGGGTTGACGCCGCATGGTGGAGCCTCCAATGACACGAGTGACGCTGCAGGTGTGCGAGTCGGGGGACTACAGGCCGTGCAAAAGGCAGCAAGTCTACGCTAGCTCGTCAGTTTGCACAACTTCCAGCACCGGACACTTGCGATCACCAGGTTTGGGGGTTACACGGCTGCCACCTTAGCACTGTTTCGATGAATCAAAATTCCATTTTCGGGCCGGGGGAGTTGGAGCCACCCCGGAAGTGGGGGGGGGGGGGGGGGGGGG
>JALDXK010000146.1:0-11588 GCA_032155105.1 Acidobacteriota bacterium | reverse complement strand
GTCGGCGGCCAGTTCTGGTCGGTCTACGTGCCGTCGACGATGCAGGGCAAGGAAGCGGTGCGCGCCACCCTCGAGCAGATCGATATCGTGCATCGCATGACCAGGCGGTGGCCGGAGGCGTTCGAAATGGCCTACACGGCGTCGGACGTCGAGCGCTCGTTCAAGGCCGGCCGCATCGGGTCGCTGATCGGCATGGAAGGCGGCCATTCCATCGACAGCTCGCTCGCCACGCTGCGGATGATGTTCGCGCTCGGCGCGCGCTACATGACGCTGACCCACTCGGCCAACCTGCCGTGGGCCGATGCCAGCCCCGGCCCGGCCGTGCTTGGCGGCTTGTCCAAGTTCGGCGAGGAAGTGGTGCGCGAAATGAACCGTCTCGGCATGCTCGTAGACCTCAGCCACGTCTCGCCCGACACGATGGAAGACGCGCTCCGCGTGTCGGACGCGCCGGTGATTTTTTCGCACTCGTCGGCGAAGGCGATCTGCCACGTGCATCGGAACGTGCCCGACAACATTCTCCAGCTAGTCAAGAAAAATGGCGGCGTGGTGATGGTCACGTTCGTGCCCAGCTTCATCTCACAGGCCGTGGCCGACTACGACGCCAAGCCCGCGGCCGAACGCGGCAACACGCCGTCGCCCAAGGCGACACTCTCGCAGGTCGCCGACCACATCGATCACATCCGCAAGGTCGCCGGCATCGACCACATCGGGCTGGGCGGCGACTTCGACGGCATCACCAGCGTGGTGGTTGGACTCGAAGATGTCTCGACCTATCCGGCCCTGACCGCAGAGTTGCTCAAGCGCGGCTACTCGGACGGCGACCTCAAGAAGATCCTGGGGCTGAACGTGCTGCGCGTGATGCGGCAGGCCGAGAAGGTGGCGGCGGGCCTGCAAAAAACCCGTCAGCCATCAACAGCGACGATCGAGAAGCTCGATGGAGTGAAGAGTTGACTCTTCACTCTGCGCGGAGCGCAATCAGCGGGTCAACCGTGGTCGCTCGCCGCGCCGGGATCACACACGCGACGATGCCGGCGGCGATGAACACGGCGGCGACACCGGCGAAGATCACCGGGTCGCGCGGCGCCGTGGCATAGAGGTACGACGACAGCACGCGGCCGGCGGCGAGCGCGCCGACGATGCCGATCACGAGTCCGATCACGACCAGCGTCAGGCCCTGGCGTACCACCATCATCAGCACGCTATCGCGCCGCGCGCCGAGTGCCATGCGCAGGCCAAACTCCTTCGTGCGCTGCTGAACCGACGTGGCGATCACGCCGCCAATGCCCGCCAGCGTCACCAGCAGTGCCAGCCCGGCGAACACGCCAAGCAGTGTTGCCGTGAGGCGAGGCGCCGCAAGCGCTTCCGATCGCAGGTCGTCGAGCGTCTGCATGTTCTCGACCGGCTGGTTCGGATCCACCGTATGCACGGTGTTGCGGAGCACGTTGCCAAACGACGCCGGCGCGCCGGCGGTGCGCACCAGCACCTGGCCGGCAAACGCGAAGGGCGTCTGCCGGAGCGGCACGTAGATCTGCGCAACGGTCTCCTGCGCGAGACCAAATTGCCGGACGTCACCCACCACGCCGACCACCGTGAACCATTCCGTGGGCGGTGGTTGACCTGGTTGCGGCCGTTGACCCGGAGGCAACGGGACCGGCAACGATATGCGGCTGCCGACCGGATCCGTGCCGTCCCAGTACCGCGTCATCGCCTTGTTGATCACCACGACGCGCATCGATTCTTCGTTGTCGAGGTCGTTGAACGTACGGCCGCCGACCACGGGAATGCCGAGCGTGCCGAAGTAATCCGGGCTCGCCACCCGGACGTCGGCGAACGGACGCCGCTCAGGATCGTCGACGGCGCGACCCTCGATGTCGAAGCGCGTGGTCCCTGGCGCACCGCCGCCAAGGGGCACCGCGTTGGTGATCGCCGCCATGCTGACACCCGCCGCGCCCTGCAACCGCTCGAGCACCGGCACATACAGCTTCCGCAGCTCGGTGATGTTCGGGTAGCGGGAGAAGTTCCCGTAGATCTGCGCCGACAAGACGCCGTCCGATCGATAACCGGCCTGGACGCGCTGCAGGCGATAGAAGCTCGCGAGCAGCAGGCCCGCGCCGACCAGCAACATCACCGACACCGCGACCTGCGCGACAATCAGCGCGCCCTGCATCCGCTTGCGGTTGCCGGCATCACCGGTCTGGCCGCCGCCCTGCTTCAGTGCGGACACGAGATCGACCCGGCTGCCCAGCGCCGGCAGCGTGCCGAACAACAACCCGGTGAGGACCGAGATGCCGAGCGTGAAGATCAGCACCACCGGATCCAGCGTGATTTCACCGGTGCGCGACGTGAAGCGGCCGACGAACGTGGTCAGCATATCGATGCTCAGCCACGCGATACCCATGCCGATGAGGCCGCCGACCACCGCGAGCAGCGTGCTCTCGGTGAGCAGCTGGCGCACCAGCCGCCCGCGTCCAGCGCCAAGGGCGGCGCGCATCGCCAGTTCGCGATCGCGACCGAGCATTCGCGCCAGCGTGAGGTTGGCGACATTCGCGCACGCGATCAGGAGCACGAGGCCCGTGATGCCAAGCAGGATCAACAGCAGCTGCCGCGCCCCGGTCGTGAGTGCGTCGCGGACGGGAATCGTCGTGGCGCGGAAGCCCGACGTCTCGGGCCGGTAGACCTGTCTGTAGTTGCTATCCTGCGTAAAGTTGTGGCAAATCGCACCCACGGTGCCAGCCGCCTGCTCAGCGGTGGCGCCCTCCTTGAGGCGGCCGAACACGTTCAGCGCACCGAACGCGCGGCGGTTCTGTGCCATCTGGCGCTCGCCGGCAGCGCGGAACGGGCACGCCAGCACCGGCATGTAGACGTCGTTCTCCTGCGGGTAGTGCGGGACGTTGGGCAGCACGCCGATCACGCGGTGCGGGCGATCGTTCATCTCGAACACCTGGCCGACGATATTCGGATCACCGCCGAACTTGGTGCGCCAGTAGGTGTGGCTCAGGATCAGCACCGCCTCGGCATCACGCACATCGTCCGACGCGACGAAGGTACGGCCGATGATCGGCTTGATGCCGAGCAGATCGAAGAAGTTGTGCGACACCACGCCGGTGTTGACGCGGTCCGGCTCGCCGCGGTTGATCAGGTCGAAGTTCATCTGGTGGTACTCGACCAGGCCGTCGAAGACGTCCTTGCCGCGCTCGCGGTAGTCGAAATATTCGGCGATCGCGACGCCGACCTGCGCTTGCCCCGACAGCGGCCGCGACTGCTGCACGACCACGAGCCGATCACCGTGCTCATAGGGCAACGGCTTCAGGAGCACGCCGTTGATCACGCTGAAGATCGCCGTGTTGGCGCCGATGCCGAGGCCAAGCGTCAGCACCGCGAGCAGTGAATAACCGGGATGCTTGAACAGCGCGCGCGAGCCGTAGCGGAGGTCGGCGACGAGCGTCTCCAGCCAGCTGACACCACGCGCCTCGCGCGTGTCTTCCTTGTGCTTCTCCATCGGACCGAAACTCCTGAACGCCGCGCGCCGGGCGTTCTCGGGACTCATGCCGCGCTTGATGTTCTTCTCGGTTTCCATGTCGATGTGGAAGGTCACTTCCGCGTTCATGCCGCGGTCCAGATCGCCATGCCGAAGCAACGCATACAGCCGGTTCCACATCACGCTTCCGTTTCCAGGATGCGTTGCACCGCCAGCGTCATCCGCTCCCACTGCGCCGTTTCCTCGCGCAGCTGGCGCTCACCTTTCCTGGTCAGGCGATAGAACTTCGCCTGCCGGTTGTTCTCGGAGTTACCCCACTCGGATTCGATCCAGCCCGCGGTGTCGAGCCGCTGCAGCGCCGGATACAGCGAGCCCTGGTTGACGCGCAACACGTTCTCGGAGATCTGCTGGATGCGCTGCGAAATGCCCCAGCCATGCTGGGGCCCCAGCGCCAGCGTCTTGAGAATCAGCAGGTCGAGCGTGCCTTGCAGCAGGTCGAGTTTGGCCATCTCAGCGTCCCTTGACCGCCGGCAACTTGCGCCGCGTCCAATCCTGGATCGAGCCGTCGTAGATGCGCGCGTCGTAGCCAAGGTGGCGCGCCACGAAGTAGGTCACCGAGGCGCGCATGCCGACCATGCAGTAGCTCACCACCGGCGTGCCCTTCGCCGCGCCGATGGCGTCGTACTTTTTCTTGAGTTCCGCGTCGGGCAGGAAGCGGCCCGATGCATCGAGCAGCGTGTTCCACACGAGCTGACGGGCGTCAGGCAGGTGCCCGGGAACATGCATGCCGTTCATGCCGCCGTCGGAACCAGTGAACTCGGCGTCGGGACGCGCATCGAGCAGCGTGATCTTTGGCGACGATAGCCGCTCGGTGATCCAGCCGGCGGTCACCAGGCGATCGGGCTGCGGCTTCGGCGTCAATACCGCGGCATTGGTGGCACGCGCCGGTCCTGTTTCCAGGGCACCGCCGTTGTCCTTCCACGCCGTCAGACCGCCGTTCAACACGCGCGCATACGCGTGCCCAAGATAGTCGAGGGTCACGAACAGGCGCGTCGCCGCGATCGGCGTGCCGTAGATAATTACCTTCGACGTGTTACCGATCCCGGCGCCGGCGAGCACCTTCTGCAACCGCTCGACCGGCGGCATCTCGGATTGGATGCCGTCGGTGTCGATGGCAATGTCGCCGTAGCGGACGAACCGCGCACCGGGGACGTGGCCGGCCTCGAAATCGGCCGGCGCATTACCCACGGCAATCACGACCACCGTCGGATCCTTGAGCATGGCGGCGAGTTCCGGGGGCGACACGAGCAGCCCGGACGTAGCCGCAACGACGGCGAGAGCGGAGAGTATTGTCGACATTCGACAAGAGGATGCCGCGACTCTTGTCGAATGTCAACAAGAGCCGGGATTGCGCAGGGATGAACGCTGGGACGGCCTGGTGATTTGCCAGGAGGGCGCACCGCACGGAGCGTCCCCCCAGTCTGCAGCTAACGGGAAAGGACTCCCATTCGCTGAACGGCCGCCCTGAATCGCGGGTCACTGCGCAACACATCACCGCGAGGATCGACGGCGAGCCATACGACATTGGTCATCCGGCGCGTAATGGCCTCGTCCAGGAGCCGGAACGCTTCGTCGACGTTGCCGCGGTGGGCCTCGATGTATGCGTAGTTGTCGATGCTCACGAACTGGCCCTCCCGTTCGAAGGTGCGCAGCCGCTCGATCAGCTCGTCGGCCACCGCCGGCCGGTTGGCCGCCATGTTGATGTGCGCCAGCAACGCGAACAACGCGGGGTTGGGCGACACCGCGATCGCTTTCTGGATGGAAGCGGCCGAGTCGTCGTGCCGGCCAAGCGCGAGCAGGAGCCGGCCGCGGCCGACGAGCGCTGGCACGAAGTCCGGCGCGAGTGACAGCGCCTTGTCGTAATCGGCAAGGCTGCGCTCGAAATCCCGCGCGTAATAGCGAACCACGGCGAGGTTGGCGTGCCGATCCGGCAACATCGACTCATCGTCCCTGGCCCGCTCGGCCTCGCGCACTGCTTCATCGAGGCGCCCCATCGCCGCGAGCAGCAGCGACAGTCGCGCGCGCGCCGTACCGTCGCGCGCGTGCGCCGTCAGGCCCTGGCGCAGCGTGGCCTCGGCGCCACGGAAGTCCCAGTCGTGATACGCCTGCACCGCCGCCAGCGCGGTGTAACTCAGTGGCAGCTCCGGGTCGAGTTGGATGGCGCGCAGGGCATTGCCGCGAACCTGCTCGGCCCGCTCGGCGCGGTGCGACGGATCGCCGAACTCGGTCGTGGACTGCTGCGTGTAGGCGAGATACGCGAGCGGCTCGGCCCACCGCGGTTCCAGCTCGGACGCGCGAGCGAACAACTGCTCCGCCTGCACCATCCGGGTGTTGGCCGATGCCGAGGAGGCCTCGACGACGCCACGCAGAAAGGCCTCTTGCGCTTCCGCCGCAGGCGGCGTGGCCGGCCGCGCCGCATCTCGCGACGGCGCCTCGAGAGCGAGCCGCGCGGCCACCAGGTTCGCAATCTCCGAGCGCGCCTCCAGCACATTCGACGGCCGGCGTTCCAGCTCGGTGCCCCAGATCGTCCGGCCGGCGCGCGGATCGGTCAGCTTCACGCTGAGCGCGATGCGATCGTCGGCGCGTACCACGGCGCCAGAGAGCAACAGGCGTACACCGAGCGTGTCGGCGATGGCTCGCTCGTCGCGCATATCCCGCACCCCGGCGGTGGCCGCAGACGAAGCGACCTGCAACCTGGAAAGCTGCGCGAGATGCGCGATCAGCACTTCCGTCAATCCGTCCGCAAGGTACTGTGCCGACGGGTCGCCCGTGAGGTTGGCGATCGGCAATACCGCGAGCGTGTTGGGCTCGGGCACGGTCGTCACGGGTCCGGGCGATCGAAACAGCCACACCACCAGCGCCGCGAGCAGCGCGAGCGTCGGGACGGTCGCCGACCACGGAAAGGCGCGAATCGGAGACGGCGCGGGCTCGGCGGCGAGCGACTGCAGCACCGTCAGTATTTCCTGCACCGACTCGGGGCGGCGCCCCGGATCGGGATCGATCGCCTTCGTGACGATCTCGATCAATCGCTTCGGCACGCCGTTGGCCGCCTCGCCGAGGGGGCGCACCTTGTTGATCTGGTGTGCGTAGCGCAACTCGCTCAGCGTCTTGCCGTCCACCGGGAAGCGACCCGACACGGTGAAATACAGCAGCACGCCGAGGCCGTAGATATCGCTCGCGCGCGTCGCGCTGGTGCCGGGCCGGAACAGCTCCGGCGCCATGTAGCGCGGCGTGCCGGCAATGTCCGTCATCGCATCGATGTCGCGGTGCTCGGGCACGAGACGTCCAGCTCCGAGATCCATCAGCACCACGCGCCCGCCGTTCTCGCGCACCACGTTCTGCGCCTTCACGTCGCAGTGCAGCAAGCCGGCGCCGTGCACCGCGACGAGTGCGCGCGCCACGTCGGCGCCGGCCGCCGCGGCCTCGCGTGCCGGCAGCGGACCATCGCCCTTCACGATGTTCTCGAGCGTGCGACCGTGCACCAGCTCCATCCAGATGCCGGCCACGCCGTCGATCACGTCTGCACCGTACACCGACACGACGTTCTCGTGGCGCATGCGCGCGAGCATGCGGCCTTCCTGCATCACCTCGTCGGGATTCGCCGCGCCGTGAAACAGCTTGAGCGCGACCAGCCGCTCGAGCCGCGTGTCCCACGCACGATAGACGATGCCGTAGGAGCCGCGGCCGACGACGTTCAACAGATCGAGATGCCCCCAACGCGCACGGTCGGGCACCAGGTTCGCCGGTGTGTCAGCGGCGACGGGAAGGATTTGGTGCAGCTGGCGGTGCCCCTCGGCAATCTGGGCCACCAGCGCCAGTTCGTCGGCGATCTCGCGATCCTCGGGGGTCGGCATCGAGGAGCTAATCGAGGCCCAGTCCACGACGTCGCCATCGGCGATGCGCCCGGCCGCGGTGAGCAGCGTCTGGTCTTTAGCCACGGCGCATTTCTTCGGCCAGTCGCAGCAGCGCCCGGCTCACCATCATCCTCGCCGCGTCGGCGCTCGGCTTGCCCATTAGCTCCGCCACCTCCGCGTACGAACAGCCCATCTCGATACGCGCGATCACCGCTTCGCGGGTCTCCGCGTCGAGCCGTTCGAGCGCGCGATCGTACTTGGCGAGGGTCTCGCCGCCAATCGCCGCCTCGAGCGGCGACCGACCCTGCGCGGGGAGGGTGGGGTCGAGCGGGCCGGCCTGCGGGGTGCGGCGCTTCTTGCGGATTTCATCGCGGATGCGATTCATCACCGCTCCACGCAGGTAGGCCTGAAGGGCCCCCTCGCCCCTCGATTCGAAGTGATCGAGGTTGGCGACGCTGCGGATGAGGGTGTCCTGGACGAGGTCGTCGGTGTCGGAGAGGTCGCGGGCCCACTGCGGGAGGCGGCCCGAGGCCCAGCGGCTGAGCCTCGGTAAGTACCTGTCCATCAAGCGGTTGAGCGCACTGGTATCTCCAGCACGCATGCGCTCGAGGAGCACCTGCGAGGCGGTCGCCGACGGATCCACGGCGCGTGACCCATGGGGCGTTCGGTTTTCCAGTGTCCCTCGTTTGGGTAAGTACGGGGGCAATTGTGCTCCCGATCGGAGCAGAAAGCCATGATTCCTGTTGGCCCGTTGCACGTGGAAACCCTGACCCAACGCGAACGCCAGATGGCGCAGGCCGTCGCTCGCGGCCTCCGCAATCGCGAGATAGCCGTGGAATTCGGCATCAGCGAAGAAACAGTGAAGAAGCATCTCGCCACCATCTACGGCAAGCTGGCGATCAACGGGCGTGTCGCATTAGCCGTGCACGTCTTACGGGGAGGAGTTCAGGGTGACACGCGAGCCGCATAAGCGGCATCACCCTTTGGGGGAATCTGAGATCTCAGAGGTGAGATCTCAGATTGTAGATTTATTCTTGGATTTACATCGTTCCGGATTTGATCGCCGCGATGACGCGCCGGGCGAACTCGCCGGCGCTGCCCTGGTGCCAGCGCCACACCACCACGAGGTCGTGGTCGGGTGACACCGTGATGGTGTTGCTGCCGGCGCCATTCGCCGAAAACGCGTTGGCCGGCAGCCCCGGCAGTGCCTTGCCCGTCGTGTTGAGCCACCACAGGTAGCCGTAGCCGTTGCCGGGAGAGTTGGCCGCCCCGCCCTGCGTCAATGCCTCTTTCACAAACGCCGCCGGCAGCACCTGCTTGTCGCCCCACTTGCCGCCGCGCAGCCATAAGTAGCCGAAGCGCGCCATGTCGTATGAGTGGATCCACATGCCGCCGCCCCAGCGCGTGCCGCCGCTGACCGACGCCACCTTGCGGCCATTCAGGTCGACCCAGCTGTTGTGGTACGGGATCCACCGCCACGAGTTCGAGGCGCCGATCACATCCATCACCTGCTCGCGGAAGACATCGGGCACCGGCTTGTTGAACACGCGCAGCAGCGACAGCGCGAAACGGTTGATGCGAACGTCGTTGTATTCGTAGTGGGTCCCGGGCTTCTTCTGTTCGCGCGGCTTCATCTCGCCTTCACCGAAGGCTTCCTTGCCGATGAAGTTGTCCTGCTTGCCGAACATGGTGCCTTCCCACTCGCTGGTCTGCTGCAAGTGGTGCTTCCAGGTCACCTGGGCGTTCCGCGGGGAGTCGTAGCCGCCGTCCTTCACCAATGCGCCAACCGGCGCATCGAGATTGGTGATCAGGCCGTCACGAACGGCGATGCCGGCGACCGTCGCCAGCATGCTTTTCGCAACCGAGTAGGTCGGATCCGCCCACGTCGTGTCACCGAACTCGGCGACGACGTAGCCCTTGTAGATGACGAGGCCGTTGGTCCTGGCGCGGATGTTCGGCACCGAGCCGAGCAGCGTGCCAAAGATCCGCTCCTGATCGGAGAAGTCCATCTCGCGCCGGCTCTCGCGTGACTTGGCGAAGTCGACGGCCTCCTGCAGCTTCACCGGATCCAGGCCCAACTCCGCGGGCGCCTTCTTCGCCCAGTTGGCCGCCGGCGGATAGTAGGTGCCTTGCTGCGCAGCGGGAACGGCGAGCGTGGCGGCATACAGGGCGACGATGCCAGCGACGCACGGGATCAACGTCTTCAATCTCATAGGTCAGCTCCTCAGTACCCCGGCCCCAACACCACCGCGTTCATGAACAGCAGCATCGTCGCTTCGGTGAACGCACGATAGTTCGGCTCCTCGGCAAACGCAATGACGTGCCCCTGCCCGAAGGGCTGGTGCATGAGAAAGGCCTTCTGCACGAGAATGTCCTGCGCATCGGGCCAAATCAGCCCGGATGCGATGAGTTTGTCCTTCGAGGCATAGACGCCGACGTTCCGTCCGCTGTTGAGCTTGATTGGCGCGAACACGCGATTGCCTTCGATCATCACCTGCGTCTCGGCATCGCTGCCGGCAGTGAGCCAGTGATTGGTGTCGAGCGTGACGCGCAGGATGGCGCCGGGCTGCGACGCGGGCCGCTCACGATCGGGCTGGATCGCCTTGTCGTAGTCGAACTCTCCCGGCTTTGGCGGGGTGCCACCACCACCACTACCACTACCACTACCACTACCACCACCACTGCCGGCACCACTGGCAGGCGGCGGAACGTCGGGGCGGCCGTCCTTCAGAAGCGTCTGCGTGTCGAGTAAGCCCACATTCGATCCGGTGGCCCAACGCGAGGCTTCGGCGATTGTGACGAGCGTGCCGCCGCTGCGCAGCCAATCTTTGATTCGGTTCAGCACGCCGTCGTTGATCGTGCCGGCGAAATTTCCGGACGGCATCACCATCACGTCGTAGTCGTTGAAGTCGGCGCGGCCGAGCGAGCTGGTGCGCACCGCGGTCACCGACGCACCGAAGCGGCGCTCGAGCGCGTAGCGGGTCCAGCCGGCCGACAGCGTCTGCGTGGGCGTGTCCCAGACCAGCAGCACCTTCGACGCCTTCAGCTGCTGCACATCGTTGCTGCCGAGCGAGGTGCCTTCGTCCACCCAGGTCGAATCGATCGGCACGATCTCCGCGCCGTGCTTCGCGGCGAGGGTGGCGAGGCGCGTGTTGAGATCCGCGGGGTTCTCGGCGTTGCGGATGATCGCGGTGCCGATGGCGTAGCGCCGGCCGTTCTGCGTGAATGCGCCCCCGATGCTGCGAATGCGAATCCCCTGTTTCAGCGCGTCGGTGGACATCGCCGCGGCGGCGGAGCCCCACGGCATCAGGTAGCCGACCTTGCCCGCGGGGAGCGCACGCGCCGGCGCCTGTGCCTCGTACTGCGACGGCACCGGCGACGATTTCACGGTGATCGCCGTCGGGCTGGTGACCAGTTCAACGTCGAACACCATCGGCAGGTTCCACGCGGTGATGTCGTAGATCTGGTCGTTCAACCGCATCTTGCGGCGTTCTTCCTGCTTGCGGATGAACTCGGCCGGCTGCTCGGTCTTCGGGTCGAGCAGGTTGCGGATCATGCGCGCGGTCGGCTGCGCGTTCGACACGACGTAGGCGCCAGCCGGCACGGTGCGCCCGGCGAGTTTGATCGGCTCCTCGGCCTTGCGCACCTCGATGCCTTGGGTCGCCAGGTTGCGCGCCAGCCGATCCGCCCGAGACACATCGTGGCCCGGCACGAGCACGTACTCGCGAATCGGGCCCTTCTCACCTTCGGCGATGGCGCTGCGGCGGTACTCGAGGTAGTCGCGCATGAAGCGTTCGCGATGGCGCGCGGCGGTGATCGCGGTGGTGATCGCCGCGTTGAAGTGATGCATCACGCCGTCGCGATAGGTGAGCGTGTCGCCGTCGCTGCGCTTGAATGACAGGCCGCGCGCCGACGCCTGCTCGTAGGTCATGCCAATGGATCCCTGGAACGTCGGCCAGGAATCTCCATAACCCGGATAAAAGGCATCGTAGACCTCGCGGATGTAGTACGCCCAGCCGCGTTCGTCGAAGCGCGCGCCGTTGGCGCGGCCGATCAGGTCCCAGGCGGCGATCTGGCTCCTGGTGATGTGCGGGTTCAGCGGATCGGCCGGCGGAGCGAAATAGTAGGCGTTGTCGCCGCCCTGCTCGTGGAGATCGACGGTGATTTGCGGAACGAACTCGAGACCGATCGTGATG
>JALDXK010000145.1:0-11593 GCA_032155105.1 Acidobacteriota bacterium | reverse complement strand
AGAGCTGGCCGACTCCATTGCCGCCGCCGTAGCGGAGAGTGCCGAAGTTGAGGCGTGTCGTGAACGCGCGCGCGCAGCCGGCTACGAGATGAAAGTGAACCTCGAAGCCGTCGTCGGATTCGTCAATCGTGGGCAGGCCCAGGCTGAAGGCGATGGCGCTGCCAAGGGCGTGCCGGTATCGAAAGCGCTTGTACCGCGGAAACCGTTCGACATGACGGTGAACGATCGCCGCTTCCTGCGCTCCCTCCGCATTGCGGCGGAAGAAGCCAAGGTCGAAGAAACCAACTAACGCTGGCGGGCGGGACTTCCACCTTCGCGCCAGGCGCTACGGTGGACAAGAAAGTCTCGCCCCTACGTACCACTACAATCCCCTCATGAAGCCTTTTGTGGGCCCTGGGGATCTCGCGGCGTTCGATCCCGAGCGCGACCTTTCCTTCCCCGGCGAATTTCCCTTCACGCGCGGCATCCAGCCGACGATGTATCGCGGCCGGCTCTGGACGATGCGGCAGTATGCCGGCTTCGGCACGGCTGCCGAATCCAACCGGCGCTATCGCTACCTGCTGTCGCAGGGCGTCAGCGGCCTGAGCGTGGCGTTCGACCTGCCGACCCAGATCGGCTATGACAGCGACCACTCGCTGGCCTCGGGTGAAGTCGGGCGGGTCGGCGTGGCAATCGATTCGATCGAGGACATGGCGACGCTGTTCGACGCCATCCCGCTCGATCGCGTGTCGACGTCGATGACCATCAACGCGACGGCGATCATCCTGCTCGCGCTCTACGTGGCGGTTGGCCGGCGGCAGGGGTTGGCGACCAAGCAGCTGTCGGGCACGATCCAGAACGACATCCTGAAGGAGTACATCGCCCGGGGCACCTACATCTATCCGCCGGCGGCCTCGCTCAGGGTGGTCACGGACATATTTGCGTACTGTGAGCAAAATATGCCGCAGTGGAACACGATCTCGATCAGCGGCTATCACATCCGCGAGGCCGGCTCGACGGCGGTGCAGGAAGTGGCGTTCACGTTCGCCAACGCGATCGCCTACGTGCAGGCGGCGCGCGATGCCGGACTCGATGTCAACTCGTTCGGGCAGCGCCTCTCCTTCTTCTTCAACGCGCACAACGACTTCCTCGAGGAGGTGGCGAAGTTCCGGGCGGCGCGGCGGCTGTGGGCGCGGATCATGAAAGATCGGTTCGGCGCCACCCATCCGCGCGCGCAGCAGTTGCGGTTCCACACGCAAACCGCCGGCAGCACGCTCACGGCGCAGCAACCGGACAACAACATCGTGCGGGTGGCGGTGCAGGCGATGGCCGCCGTGCTCGGCGGCACGCAATCGCTGCATACCAACGGCCGCGATGAAGCGTTGGCGCTGCCCACTGAGGAGGCGGCGCGCATTGCCCTGCGTACGCAGCAGGTCATCGCCTTCGAGTCGGGCGTGGCCAATACGATCGACCCCTTCGCGGGCTCGTACCACGTCGAGAAGCTGACCAACGAGATTGAGCACGGCGCCGGCGAGCTGCTGACGCGGATCGAATCCGTGGGCGGCACGCTCGCGGCGATCGAGTCGGGCTACATCCAGCGGCAGGTGCAGGAATCCGCCTACAAGGCGCAGCTCGCGGTGGATGCCGGCGAAGCGGTGGTGGTCGGCGTCAACAAGTACGTCACGGCCACAGAAGCCACAGATAGCGCAGAGCGGCGGTTGATCGAGGTGTTCCAGGTCGATGCGAACCTGGAGATGCAACAGGTCCAGCGGGTGCAACGGGTGCGGCAGGCGCGTGACCAGGGCCGTTGGAAGGCGGCGCTTGACGAAGTGGGCCGCGCGGCCAGGACCACCGACAACCTGGTGCCGCCGATCATCGCCGCCGTCGAATCGCACGCCACGGTAGGCGAGATCGCGGATACGCTACGGAGCGTCTTTGGCGAATACCGCGAGGTGAGCCTGGACTAATGGATACCCTTCTTGGCGTAGAGAATCTCCGTACCACATTCGGGCCTGTGGTGGCCGTGGACGATGTGTCGTTCGAGGTGCGGAAGGGCGAGACGCTTGGGCTCGTCGGCGAATCCGGCAGCGGCAAGTCCGTGACCGCATTCTCGATCATCCGCCTGGTGCAGGAGCCCGGAACGATCACCGGCGGCAAAGTGCTGTTCCAGGGCCGCGATCTGATGACCCTGCCGGAGCCCGAGATGCGCCACGTGCGAGGCGCCGGCATCGGTTTCGTGTTCCAGGAACCGATGGCCGCGCTGAACCCGGTGATGCGAGTCGGCGCGCACATCGCCGAAGCGCTGACCGTGCATGGTCTCGCGTCACGCTCGGACGCCCGGGCGCGGGCGATCGACCTGCTGCGGGCCGTGCGCATTACCGAGCCGGACAAGCGCGTCGATGATTACCCGCACCAGCTGTCGGGCGGCATGCGCCAGCGCGTGATGCTGGCGATCGCGCTTGCGTGCAAACCGCCGCTCGTGATTGCCGACGAACCGACCACCGCGCTCGACGTGACGGTGCAGGCGCAAATCCTCGAGCTGCTGCGCGACATGAAGCGTGAGTTCGACCTGTCGCTGCTGCTGATTACGCACGACCTCGGCGTGATCGCGGAAACCGCGGATCGCGTGGCGGTGATGTATGCCGGCCGCATCGTCGAGCAGGGACCGGTGCGGGAGATTTTCCGCAATCCCCAACATCCGTACACCCGCGGGCTGCTGGCGTCGATTCCTGGCGGCGCCGCCGGGTCGCGGCTGAACGCGATCGAGGGATCAGTGCCCAACCTCGCCGCCCTGCCGCGCGGCTGCGCGTTCGCGCCTCGGTGCAGCGAGAAGATCGATGTCTGTTCGGAAGCCATCCCCGCCGAGTTCATGCTCGATCCCGGTCACGGTGCGCGATGCCACCTCCTTACTCCCTTCGACTCGGATGGCCCGGCCAGCCGTGCCAACCTCGCTCAGGGCAAGCCCAAGGGGGACCGTTAGTGGCACTCGTCGAGGTTCGCAACCTGGTGAAGCACTTCGAGCGTGGCGGCGGTCTGTTCACACCGAAGTCGGTGGTGAAGGCGGTTGACGACGTCAGCTTTTCGGTGAACGAGGGTGAGACGTTCGCGCTCGTCGGCGAGTCGGGCAGCGGCAAGAGCACCACCGGCCGTTGCATGCTGCGGCTGATCGAGCCCACTTCGGGAGCGGTGGCGTTCAAGGGCGAGAACGTACTCGGCTTCTCGAGCGCGCGCCTGCGGGCGGCGCGGCGCGACATGCAGATGGTGTTCCAGGACCCGTATTCGTCGCTCAACCCGCGCATGCGGGCGGCGACGATCGTCGAGGAGCCGCTGGTGATCCACGACATCGGGTCGAAGGCCGAGCGGCGCGAGCGTGTCGCCGAGCTGTTCAGGCTGGTCGGGCTCGACCCGGCGCACCTCGATCGCTATCCGCACGAATTCAGCGGCGGTCAGCGGCAGCGTATCGGCCTGGCGCGGGCGCTGGCGCTCAATCCGTCGTTCATCATCGCCGACGAGCCGGTGTCGGCGCTGGATGTCTCGATCCAGGCGCAGGTGATCAACCTGCTCATGGATCTGCAGGCCCAGCTCAAGCTCACCTATCTCTTCATTGCCCACGACCTCCGGCTGGTGCGTCACATTTCGAGCCGGACCGCCGTCATGTACATGGGACGAATCGTCGAAATCGGCAACACCGCGGAAATCTTCGCCAACCCGCAACACGCGTATACTCGGGCCCTGCTGTCGGCCGTGCCGGCAACGGACCCCGATGCGCCGCGGGCGCGCATCGAACTGGATCCTAATACGGTCAACCGAGATGCACCACTTCGGGAGATCTCAGATGGGCACTTCGCGGCGGTGTGACCATCGCCTTGCGCTCGTTGCCGCCGCCTTGCTGACAGCGGTCTCGCTGTTTGCCCAGGACACAGCACGACAATCCGTAGACACCACCCCGACTCTCGAATTGCTTCTCGATCGCATGGGCGCGTACCTGATCGAGTACGAAACGCAGTTGAGCAGCGTGGTCGCCGACGAAAAATTCGAGCAATACATCTACGTCAGTCGGGGCCGAACGGGGGCGCTCCTGGAATCGGAAGTGGCTTTCATCCGGCTGCCCGGCGGAGCAGAATGGCTGGGGTTTCGCGAGGTCAAGCGCGCGAACTCGAAACCGGTGAAGACGAGCGGACTCTCGATCAGCGAAGTGCTCACATCCTCGGCCGGCGGCATGTCGAAAGCTCAGGCGATTGCCAACGCGAGCGCAAAGCACAACCTGGGGTTGCCTCGGACCGTCAACGTGCCAACCGCGCCGCTCGACATCATTCATCCGATGCACCGTCGGGCCCATCGCTACGAGTTCCAGGGCAACGAGACGGTCAGCGGCACGCGGACGGCGAGGCTTGCGTTCACGGAAACCGTGCGCCCGACGCTCGTCCGAGAACCATCCGGTCAAAGCCTGGTCAGCAGCGGACGCGTCTGGGTTGAACCGAGTACTGGAACGGTGTGGCGCGTCGAGTGGGTGTACCAGGCCGAGCATCGGCGGTCCGATGCGCCGCCGCCGCCGCGGCTGCGCGTGGACTTTGAGCGGCACGAGGACCTGGGCATCATGGTGCCCAAGCACATGGAGGAGGTGTTCGCGGTGACGACGGGGCGTGGCGACGGCCGTGCCACCTACAGCAACTTCCGCCGCTTCGGCACCAGCGCGCGCATCGTTCCGCAGCCATGACCAAAATCGCCGTTGTTGCGCTACTCCTGGTCAGCGTGGTCCGCGGCGCCGAAGTCGATACGGTGCTCGATCGGCTCGATGCCTATCTCCACCGCTACGAATCCGAATTGAGCACGGTGGTTGCCGACGAGGAGCTGATCCAGGAGACTGACGGGCGACTGCTCCGTCGCCTCACGCGGCGTCTGCACTCCGAGGTAGCGTTCATCCGGCTGCCCGGCGATCGGGAGTGGCTTGGATTCAGGAACGTGCGCAGCGTCGACGGCAAGCCGCTGACCGGCGTCAAGACCCTCGCGGAACTGCTCGCCAACACCAGCGCAGACACACAGCAGCAGACCAGCCTTCTCGTCAACGAGAGCGCGAAGTACAACCTCGGCAACCCTCGCACCATCAACATGCCGAACCTGCCGCTAGAACTCGTCAGCCGAAAGTATCGCGCCCGCTACGACGCAAGGCTGGCCGGCCGCTCTCGCCTGAGCAATCGGGCCGTCGACGAGGTCGAGCTCACCGAGGTCGGCGATCCACCGATCATCTACAACGAGGGCCGACAGATGCAGAGCCGCGTGCGCGCATGGGTCGATGCCGAATCGGGCGCATTGTGGCGCGCCGAAGTCACGCTGCGCGTGCCGGGCGACAGTCGCAATCCAACGTGGTTGCGCGTCGATTTTGAGTTGGAGACGACGCTGCAGATCATGGTGCCGACGACGATGCGCGAACGATTCAACTGGATTGCCGACACCGGGACGTCGCTGGCGCACTACACCAACTTCCGCCGCTTCCAGACCTCGGCTAGGATCGTGCCGCAGCGATGATACTTCTCGCGGCTGTGCTCGGACTCCTGCTGCTGGCGCAGGCTGACAACGCTGGAGCCATCCGCGATCGTCTCGACAAGTACCTCGTCGAGTACGAGCCCAAGCTGAGTTCGGTGGCCGCCGAAGAACGCATCTCGCAGCGCGACGCGCCGTCGCGCGAGGCCTCGGTCAACGTGGCGCCCGATTCGAAGTTCCGGAACATCGTGTCGGAGGTTGCCTTCATCAGCCCGCCGGGCGATGCCGGGTGGCTCGGCTTCCGGCGGGTGCTGAAGGTGAACGGCAAGGACATCAAGGACGCAGGCACACCACTTCACGTGCTGCTCACCGACGGCGCCTCCGATGATTTCGACCAGGGGCCTGGGTGGAAACCACAACCGGGCGGCTGGTCCGCGCGCAAGTCAGGACGAGGGATGCTCGCATCGGCGTTTTACCCCTCGAGAACATGATCTGGGTCGACTTCAGGATGGACGAGAAGCTCGACATGCTCGTGCCGTACGAAATGAAGGAAGAATTTTTTGCGGGGCGGTTCCGCGAAGGTACCGGAACCGCGCGCTAGTCCAACTACCGCCAGTGCCGCACCGCGGCCCGCATTGTCCCGCCGCCGCAGTAGCTACGGCCGCCGTTGCTATAATCCTCTCGATGAAGATCGTGGGCCATCGGCGCATCGATCCGAGTACCTCCGTCGACGACGCGCCCGAAGAACACCTATCGTCCGCAGGACGCGATCGATCGCGCGTATCTCGAAGCGCTCCTCCGCGAGCGGTAGGGAAATTACCGGGAGCGTTTCCAGACGAGCGACTGCGTGGTGCGGCCCCGGCGACGAGGGCGATCATGCGCCGGCGTGGGCGTGCGGCTGCTGCCGCACATCGCGCTCCACCTGGCCGTCGCGGATCGCGATCACGCGATGCGCGTAGGCGGCGATGTCGGCTTCGTGGGTGACGAGAATGATGGTGTTGCCGCCCTGGTGCAGGCGCGCAAACAGCGCCATGATCTCGACGCCGGTCTTCGAGTCGAGATTGCCGGTGGGCTCGTCGGCGAGCAGGATCGACGGGTTGTTGACCAGCGCGCGGGCGATGGCCACGCGCTGTCGCTGGCCGCCCGACAGCTCGTTGGGCCGGTGGCTCATGCGATGCGTCAGCTCGACTTTCTCGATCGCCGCCTTCGCCTGCTCGAGGCGCTCTTTCTTCGACATGCCCGCGTAGACGAGCGGCAACTCGACGTTGTGGAGCGCGGTGGCGCGCGGCAGCAGGTTGAAGGTCTGGAACACGAACCCGATCTCCTCGTTGCGGATGCGGGCCAGCTCGTTGTCGTTCATCAGGCTCACCTCCTTGTCGTTGAGGAGATAGGTGCCCTTGCTCGGAGTGTCGAGACAGCCGATCAGGTTCATCAGGGTCGACTTGCCGGAGCCGGACGGCCCCATGATGGCGACGTACTCGCCCCGCTCAATCGCGATCGACACGCCCCTGAGCGCGTGAATCTCTTCGTCGCCCATCTGGTACGTCTTCCACAAATCCCGGGTTTCGATCAGCGGCATATGGACAGTCTACGGCAATGCCGGGTCCGGGGTTTCCGGCGTCACGCGCTGAGGCGATCGGCGAGCTTGCGGACCACCGGCGAGATGTTGGGCGGGACGCGGCACGACCAATCACCAACATCGCACACCATGACGGTGACGTGCTCGGCGGCGTCGGGGGCCTTGGGCAGGCGCGCGAGCGTGTCCCAGGCCTTCGACAACTCGGTTTGGGCCGCTATCCTCGTCGCAAACACCAGGACGATCACCGGCGACTTGCCGGAGTGCACCCTGGCGCGCGACGCAGCGGTCCACGCCTCGCTGACGAGCGCGCCGGTGGCGTGCTCGACAATCTTCACCAGCACGCGCGGCGGCGCCACGCTGAGGAAACGCGCCTTGGCCACCGGCACCAGAGCCAGATCGAAACCGCGCACCGAAGGCGTGTCCAGGGCGCCATACAGGTCCTGGACCGTCGCTTTGATACGGGCGCCGATGGCGCGCCGCAGGATCGCGTCGCGGTCGGCGCGCTCCACGGCAAACCGTCCGGATCCGCGCGGCGGCGTCGGGGTCTTGATCTCGTCGATGGTCGGGGGCCGGTAGCCTGACGGGGCGTGGAGAGTTTCGGAGGCCCGCGCCGGGTTCGGATCGGGTCGAGGCTGAGACACCGGTTCGGCGACTGGCGCAGGGGCCGGCGGAGCCGGAGTCGCGGACACTGTCGAGATATCCGCGTCGTACTGCGCGCGTAACGCGACGTCGCTCAGCGTCTTGTAGGCGACGGTGAGCTCGGCGGCGCGCGACTCGGCCAACTTCTGGAACTCGGCGCCGAGGTGCACCACCTTGTCCGGATGGTATCTCGCGATCTCGCGCCGGAAGGCTTTCTTGATGGCGTCCGAATCCGCGGTGGGCTCGAGACTCAGCAATTCGTAGTGGGTTTTCACAACGGAAGGCGCCTTAAGGCATGCCCTTCTTGAATTCGGTGACGTTGGTGATGGTGGCAGCCGGCAACTCGCGCTGCCGCCGCTCGCGCAGCCGGCGCTCGCTCGGCAGCTCGGTGCCGCGGGCGCAGTAGGGACAGCACGTCCAGCCGGACTGCAGGCTCCGGCCGCAGCCCGTGCAGGCGCCGCCCAGGCGTTTCCCGCACGACGGACAGGCGACGTAGTCGAGCGCCACCGGACCGTTGCAACCCGGGCACACGGTGCGCATCTCCCGCACGTCGGTCACCACGCGCAGCAGCTCTTCGGCCGTCGTCACCCCCGCTTTCATTTTCGCGAGCGCATCGTCGCCGAGCGTCAGCATGCCCATCGACTGTGCGACCTCGCGGATCGCGTCCTCGCTGGCACGCTGCGAGATCATGCGCCGAATACGGTCGTTGATCGTCATCACCTCGTAGATGCCGATGCGGCCGCGATATCCGGTCTGGTGGCACGCATCGCAGCCTACGGGACGATAGAACGGGATGTTCGCGGCATCGGACTCGGAGATATTGAGCGCGCGCAACGTCTCGGAACCCGGCGTGTACTGGCGGCGGCACTGCGGGCAGAGCCGGCGCACCAGCCGCTGCGCCACCACGCCGAGCGTGGCCGACGAGATCACGAACGGCTCGACGCCGATGTCGGTGAGGCGCGTCACCGCCGACGGCGCGTCGTCGGTGTGCAGCGTCGAGAGCACGAGGTGCCCGGTTTGCGCGGCCTGCATCGCGATGCGCGCCGTCTCCTGGTCGCGGATTTCGCCGACCAGGATCACGTCCGGGTCCTGCCGCAGGATCGAGCGCAAGGCGCTGGCGAACGTGAGCTTGATCTTCTCGTTGATCTGGGTCTGGTTGATGCCCGGAAGCTGGTATTCGATCGGATCTTCGATGGTGATGATGTTGGTGCGCTCGGAGTGCAATGACATCAGCGCCGAGCACAACGTGGTGGTCTTGCCGCTGCCGGTCGGGCCGACCACCAGGATCATGCCGTGCGGGTACTTGAGGAAGCCCTTCAGCTCGTTGAACGCGCCGGCCGAGAAACCCAGCTCCTCGAGCGGCGGCACGCCGCGGTTCTGATCGAGGACGCGCAGCACCATCTTCTCGCCGTGGAGCGTACGCAGTGTCGAGGCGCGGAAGTCCACGTCCCTGCCCTCTGCGTTGGTGACGCGGACGCGGCCGTCCTGGGGCAGGCGCTTCTCGGCGATGTCCATGCCCGCCATGATCTTGAGGCGGGCGATCAAGCCTTCGTGGACCCACTTGGGCAGGTCCATCACTTCCTTCAAGAGCCCATCGAGGCGATGGCGGATCAGGACGCCCTTCTCCATCGGCTCGACGTGCACGTCGGAGGCGCCGGCCTTGATCGCGCTCTTCACCACGAGATCGACGAGGTCGATGATCGGCGCCGCCTCGCTGCGCTCCTTGAGCCCGGCGATCGGCTCAAAGCCGCCATCGTCGTCCGAGCGGCGCATCAGCGATTCGTTCTCGGCGCGGGGTTCGCGCCGGCGCGTCGCGGGTAGCTGGCCGGAGGCCGCTCCGGCCTTCATGAGCGCCTTGTCTGGATAGCCCGCGGAGATTGATTCGAGGATGTCGGCGCGCGTCGCCACCACCTGCTTGATCCGGTAACCGGTCTGGAACTCGAGATCCTGGACGAGGCTGAACAGCAGCGGGTCGGCCATCGCCACCGTGAGGAGGTTCTTGTCGAGGCGGATCGCGATGCAGGATCGCTTGAGCGCGAGGTCTTTCGGGATCAGCGTAACGACGGCGGTATCGGGCGGCGTCTCGGCGAGGTTGAGGTAGGGGAAGCCCAGCTGGTACGCGAGCGCCTTGGCGATCTGCCGTTCCGTGGCGAGGTTCAGACGCACGAGTACCGCGCCCAAACGCTCTCCGGTGCGCTTGTGCTCGGTCAACGCCGCCTGCAGGTCGTCCTCTGTGATGAGGCCTGCCTGAATCAGGCACTCACCGAGCTTCTTGCGCATCAGTCCTCAGTTCACTCGTCGCCGGCCCACGGTCCTCCGTAGGGGGAGGGGCAATTCTAGGTAGGCCCAATGCCCGAATCAAACTCCCTATCCGTGCGGGGGAGCGCCACTGCATGCAAGGCTGCGCATGCTGCACGGGTCTTCAACACCGAGCCCGCTAAATCTTTCGGCCAATTGGGGTTAACGCCATAGGGCGTTTGTCGGTTACTCTGTCGCAGGATCGGACTTTGGAAGACAGAAGCGTCGAAGGATCAGGCTCGCAGGTCAGCGTCGATGTACGGCGTCACGTAGCCACCCGCCTCATGGATCGGCTCCACGTGATCGTTGCCGACACCGTCGCGACATTTCCGCTTTCGGGCGGCGCGCGACGGCTCGACTCGGAGTACTGCCAGCAGCTCGGCACGGTGGTACTGCGCTTGTTGAGCGACACCGTTCTCGACGATCACATCGATTCACGCGGCACCGGCATCAGCGAGCTCTCAACGCTGGTGACCTCGCGCGAAGTGACCCCCGATCAGCTGTTCAGCTTCGTCGACATCGTGACGAGCACGGCCATCGACGAGTTGTCACGCGACGAGCGCGTCGGGGTCAATACCGAGCCGTGGCCGCACGCAAAGCAAAGCGTGCGTCGTGCGGCGTTCGACCTGCTTGGCGCCTGGACCACACGGCAGCTCAACCTGCCGCTGCGCGCGGCGATCGAGGATCCGCTCACGACATTGATGACGCGGCCGATGCTCGACGCAGTGATGCCCAAGGAGTGCTGTCGCGCCGAGCGGTTCGAACACTGGATGTCGATGATGCTGATCGACATCGACACGCTGTCGGACATCAACGAGTCGCACGGCTACGGCGTCGGCGATCGCATCCTCGAGCGCATGGGGATCCTGATGCGCACCTTCTTCCGCGAGCACGACTGGGTGGCACGGTACGACGAGGACACCTTCGCGGTGTTGCTGACCGAAACCGACCCGGACGACGCCATGACGCTGGCCGAGCGCACCCGGACGACGATCGAGGAGCGGCTCACGTTCCGCGACTATCGCACCGAGCAGCGCATCATCGTCACGGTCAGCATCGCGGTGACGAGCGCGAAGGCGCTCGAGGGGGATCCGATCGATCTTGCGCGGTTCACGGCCGAGGCCGAAGCCGCGCTGGGACGCGCGAAGGCCGCCGGCGGCAACCGTGTCGAGCACATCAGGATTCCGCCGCGGCTGATTTCGATCGAGGAAGCCACCCAGGTCCTGGGCACCACCGTCGAAGGCATCGAGAAACTGGTGGCGTCGGGAGCGCTCGATCCGGTGAACGCCGGCCGCTACGTACGCCTCGACCGCGCCGTGGTTCAAGCGCTCGCCGACCGCACCGACTAGTGTAGTGTCACGTAATTAACCTTACAATACGCGGGACCAGCGTGATGCTGCCCGGTATGTGGAAGCCGGCCGACGCGTTGGTCCTCACGGCCGAGCAGCGCGAGTCGCTGGAAGCGCTGGCGCGCAGTGGGCAAACGCCGCAGCGCGTGGCGGCGCGCGCGTTGATCGTCCTCGCCGCGGCCGAGGGGCCCGCGATCAACGGGATTGCCCAGGAGTTCGGCGTCAGTCGGCCGACCGTCTATTTGTGGCGCGATCGGTTTCAACAGGC
>JALDXK010000144.1:0-11612 GCA_032155105.1 Acidobacteriota bacterium | reverse complement strand
CCGCGCGCGGCCGGCGCCGACCGCCGCGCGGACCGCAAGCTCGCCGTGACGCGCCGACCCGCGCGCGAGCAGCAGGTTGGCCACGTTGGCGCAGGCCACGAGCAGCACGAAGCCCACCGCGCCGAGCAGCATGAGCAGCGGCCGCTGCACGTCGCCGACGATCATGTCGCGCAGCGGGATGCTGGTGAACGTGAGGCCACCGTTGGTGTCCGGAAAGGCGTTCTGCAGGCGTTCGCCGATGCGCTCGAGATCCGCATCGATCTCCTGGGCGGTCGCGCTCGCGCGGGCCCGGCCGATCGCCCCCAAGAATTCCGAGCGACGCCCGCGCATGGTGCTGGCGTCGAAGGTGTTGTCGAACTCGAGCGGCACGAACAGATCGGCGGCGTAGGGCAGTTGCGCGTCCGGCGACAGAACACCGATCACCGTGAATGGCCGGCCGCCCAGTGTGAGCGACCGCCCCAGCACCGACGGCTCGCCGCCGAACATCCGCTCCCACAACCCGTGCCCGAGGATGACGACGTTACCGCGGCCGGCGCGGTTCTCCTCCGGCAGGAACGTCCGCCCGAGCGGGACGCCGAAGCCGAGGAAGTCCAGCAACCCGGTCGTGACAAAGGCGCTGGGAATCTCCAGCGGCTCGCCCATGCCGGTGAGGGTCTGCGGCCCCACGTCGAAGGCTTCGATCTGCTCGAAGACCTGCGTCTCCTGGCGCACGCTCATGAAGTCTGGCGCGGAATAGCCCGAATACTTCGTGCCGTCGGGATAGAGCATCTGCAGGTGATGCAGCCGATCCGCGTCGCGATAGGGGAGCGATTCGAGCAGCACCCCGTGCACGACGCTGAAGATGGCGCTGTTGGCGCCGATGCCGAGCGCCAGGGTGAGCAGCGCCGCCGCCGTGAACGCCGGCGTGCGGCGCAGCATGCGGAACGCGTAGCCGATGTCCTGTCGCAGTTCGGTGAGAAATTCCGTTCGTGCCATGTGTCGTTTCCGCCGTTGATTGATGGCGACGCATTGTTGGCGTGCCGCGTCGTAGTCGCCGAACCGCTGGAGCGCGAGGTCCCGCGCCCGCTCAGGCGTCTCGCCCTGTTCGATCAGCTCCCGGATGCGCATCTCGACGTGAAAGCCGAGTTCGGCGTCCACGTCGGCGGCCGGCTCGAGACCAAAGAGCTTCCGGAACCGCGTCCAGTTCGTCATGGCGCGCTCTTATTTCAACGCCGGCGCACTGAGGGCCGCGAAGACCGCGGCCGCATAGCGTCGCCACTGATCGGTTTCCACCCGCAGCTGCGCGCGCCCGCTCCTGGTGAGCGAGTAGAACTTGGCCTGGCGATTGTTCTCCGAGGCGCCCCAGCTCGCGGCGATCCAGCCGCGTTCTTCGAGGCGGGGCAGGGCGGGGTAGAGCGTGCCCTCGCCGATGGCGAGGGCATCGTCGGTCGCCTGCTGAATCCAGCGCGCCACGGCGTAGCCGTGCGCCGGGCCCCAGCTCAACGACTGCAGGACCAGCAAATCAAGCGTCCCGCGGAGGACTTCGGGCAGAGTATTGACGCGTGCTCCCATCGGGTTCAAAGGGGAGCATATGATCGCTACCCTCGAAATACAAGGGGAGCGGCGAATCAGCGCTTCATCTTCATCGCGCCGAACGCGACGAGCGCGATCACGATGACCACGATGAAGATGCCGGTATAGACGCCGGCCTTGAAAATCCCCCCGACGAGCTCGCAGCCCGCCATGCTGACCGCCGCGAGGACGATCAGCATGACGCGAAAGACGATGGGTCCGGTCATCAACATCCGTTGCTCCTCAGCCATGAGGCATTGCAAGGCGTGTGCCCCGCAGCCCACGACTGAGGAGATTCCCGGATCCGGCTTACGCGAGCGTGTCGAGCACGCGATCGAGCGCGGCGTAGCTCTCGTTGGCGCCGCCTTCCATGCCGGAGTGCAGCATGCCATCGCGTTCCTCTGTGGTATGGAACAGCGACACGTTCACCAGCCGGGTGCGGTCGCCCAGGTCCTCGAGGGTGACGCTCTCGATGATCACGTGCCCGGGCATGCCGTCCCACTCGAACGTCTGCACGACCCGCTCGATGGGGGAAATCTCGCGGAACCGTCCCTCGAAGCCGTGCGTCTCGCCCCCGCTGTGCTCGACGAAGCGCCAGTGGCCGCCGCGCTCGAACTCGTATTTTTCGATGACGAGCTTGTTGCCGCGGCCCCACCACTGCGCCACCAGGTCGGGTGTTGTCATCGCCTTCCACACCCGCGCCCGCGGCGCGTTGAAAATGCGTTCCATCCGGATTTCTCGGTCACTCGGGGTCGTGGTGATCGCTTTCACAGCAGGCTCCTTCGTCGTGGTGCTCATGATTTTCCTTTCGTCCGTTCGAGAAACACCTCGAGGCGGTCGAGGCGCGCTGTCAACATCTGTCGGTACTTCTCGATCCAGGCGGCCTCGTCTTCGAGCCGCTTCGGCCCGAGCGAACAGGTGCGCACGCGGCCTTCTTTCTTGCTCGCCACCAGCCCGGACCGCTCGAGAATCTGCACGTGCTTCTTCATGCCCGTGAGGGTGATCTCGAATTTCGTGGCCAGCTCGCTGATCGACGCGTCGCGGCGCCCGAGGTGCTCGAGCACGCCGCGGCGGGTCGGGTCCGACAGCGCCGCAAAGGTGTCGTCGAGGCGAGGCGTATACTGAACCATGTGGTTCAGTATATGGATCGACCTACGACGTGTCAAGCCGGCCTAGAGGTCGGTGTCTAGCTAGAGGTCGGTGTCTAACTAAAGGTCGGTGTCTAATCTGTGTCGAATCGGTGGCCGACGTCCCGCTAGCGGTCACCACGTGTCCAGCCCGGCACCACGATGGCCGCAATTTGCCGCGGCGGTGTGCTGGCCGATGCCGCGCGGCGTCGCAGTCGTGAATTCGCTGTGCGCCTGGCGCTTGGCGCGCAAGGGTGGCGCGTCATTCGCCATTTGCTGCTGCACGGGATGCTACTAGCCGCTGCAGGGACGGTGTGCCGTGTCGGTAGACCTCGTCTCCTTGATGCGTGATATGTAATCGTGATGGTCCCCTTGTCGATCCTCGACCTCTCACCGGTGGTCGAGGGTGGCACCGCTGCGCAGTCGTTTCGCAACAGCCTCGATCTCGCCCAGCATGCCGAACGTTGGGGCTACCAGCGGTTCTGGCTCGCCGAACATCACAACATGCCGGGCATTGCCAGCGCTGCCACCGCCGTGCTGCTCGCGTCCATCGGCTCCGGCACCAGCACGATTCGCATCGGCGCCGGCGGCATCATGCTGCCGAACCACGCGCCGCTGCAGGTGGTGGAGCAATTCGGCACGCTCGAATCGCTGTTCCCGGGCCGCATCGATCTCGGTCTGGGCCGTGCGCCGGGGACCGATCACGCCGCGGCGTTCGCGCTCCGCCGCACGCTGCAGTCGAACCCGGACGACTTTCCGAAAGACGTGATCGAGGTGATGGAGTTCTTCCGCGAACCGCAACCGGGGCAGCCGGTCCAGGCCGTCCCGGGCGCCGGCCTGCGTGTGCCGATCTGGATTCTCGGGTCGAGCCTGTTCGGCGCGCAGGTGGCCGCGGCGCTCGGCCTGCCGTTCTCGTTTGCGTCGCACTTCGCGCCGGCGATGCTGCACGACGCGATCGCGATCTATCGCGATCGCTTCACACCGTCCGAGCAGCTGCAGCGGCCGTACGTGATGCTGGGCGTGAACGTCGTGGCCGCCGACACCGATGCCGAGGC
This sequence comes from Acidobacteriota bacterium, assembly GCA_032155105.1. GTDB lineage: Bacteria > Acidobacteriota > Vicinamibacteria > Vicinamibacterales > UBA2999 > 12-FULL-67-14b. The sequence goes on along the minus strand of JALDXK010000144.1, from coordinate 7,879 downwards.
GCGGTCGCTCGCCTCCTCCGGCCGCCAGTCGTTCGCCAGCCTGCGATCGGGGCGGCCGATCAAGCTTCCGCCGCCGTCGAAGGAATGGGAACGCGATCCCGCTGACGCATCGGACCCCACCAACCAGACGCGCGTCTCCTTCGTCGGCACGTCGGCGACGATTCGCGATCAGATCGCCGACTTCGTCAACCGCACGCAGGCCGACGAGCTGATCGCCGTCTCACATATCTACGACCACGCCGCGCGCCTGCGCTCGTACGAGCTGGCGGCTAGAACGGTTACAGGGGTTACAGGGTTACAAGGTTACAGGGGTGCTGCGGACGGTTAGAACGTCCAGCGCACGCCGACCCCGGGGCGAATCAGCCAACCCGAAGTGCCGGCGACCTCCACGACGAACGCGCGGATACCCGCGGTGAGCGCGATGTGGTCCGTCAAGGTGATCGCGGCGTCGGCGCCTACTACGGGCGCGGCGCGGTGCTCGGTGGTGCGCAACCCCGTCGGCAGTGCCCAGATCGCCAACAGCCGGTCGTCGGTGATCGAGAAGGTGCGCGCGCTCTCTGACGAGACCAGTGACAGCCCGGCGGTATATGACAACTCGACGCGATCGCCGGCGCTGTGTTTGACCCACAGCAAGGCGGTGGAGGTGGTCAGCTGCAACTCCGTGCGGCGTTCGAATGCCAGATCGAGAATCGGCCGGCCGATCGGTGGCAGCGGAACTTGAATGAGGATCCGCGGATCGAACGCGGCGGTCTCGCTGTTTTCGATCTCGCCGGTACGGCCGACTTCGAACGCCACGCCCCATCGTTCGCCGATGGCGCGTGCCACGCCGACCGTGAACCCGATCGCTTCGCCGTCGTGCGTGGCATCGGTGAACACGTCGCCGATCGAGAGGCCGTCGGTCTCGACGCTGCTGAAGCGGGTGATGTCGCCGTTGACGGCGGCCGTGATCATCGTGGACTGGGCGAGTGCGGGCGCGGCTGCCAACAGAAACACTGCAAACAACGAACGCATAAATACGGTTACAGAGGTTACACGGTTACAGGGCTTCAGGGAAGGTTCGGAACCACTCCTGTAACCGATGTAACCTTTGTAACCTTGTAACCGTTCTGTATGAATTGCCCCCGTTGCAACACCGCCATGGAAGTGCACAACCTCGGTGGCCATCTTGGCCGCACCGTTGAAGTCGACCTGTGCGAGCCCTGCCAGTCGCTGTGGTTCGACGGCAAGGAAAACCTGCAGCTGACGCCAGGGGCCACGCTGACGCTGTTTCGCGCCATCGGCGAGCACGTGCGCAAGCCCGAGCCCCACGACGCGGAGCTGGTGAAATGTCCGCGGTGCAGGGGCCGCCTCCGGCGCACGCAGGATCAGCAGCGCGCCACGCGGTTCGAGTACTTCAAGTGCCCGAACGATCACGGCCGGCTGACCACCTTCTTCGATTTCCTCAAGGAGAAGGACTTCATCCGCCCGCTCACGCCACTGCAGATCGCCGAGCTGCGGAAGAACGTGCAGATCGTCAACTGCTCGAACTGCGGCGGACCGATCGATCTCGTTCATGGCTCGGCGTGCGGCCACTGCGGCTCGCCGCTGTCGATGCTCGACATGCAGCAGGCGGAGCGGCTGGTGGCGCAGCTGCGCGAAGCCGACCGCGGCAGCAAGACCATCGACCCGGCCTTGCCGCTCGCCCTCGCGCGGGCACGGGCCGAAACCGACGCCGCCTTCAAGGGCTTGCCTGGCCATGATCCCTGGACGCAGGAAGGCTGGTCGCTCGGCCTGGTCGGCGCCGGGTTTACCGAACTGATTCGGCTGCTCAAGCGCGAGAGCTGACCTCCGCCTCCGCTGACGCGACGGCGCCACAGGCTGTACAATCGCGCGCCATGGGCATCGCAGATTTCTTCAAGGGCGAACTGATCGACGTCATCGAGTGGACCGATGACTCCCGCGACACGCTGTCGTTCCGCTTTCCGGACGACGACAAGGCGATCAAGAACGGCGCGCAGCTCGTCGTCCGCGAGTCGCAGGTCGCGCAGTTCGTGTATCTCGGCGCGTTCGGCGACACCTTCAAGCCGGGCAAGCACACGCTGACCACCGAGAACATTCCGATCCTGACCAAGCTGGCGTCATGGAAGTACGGCTTCAATTCGCCGTTCAAGGCCGACGTCTACTACGTGATCACGCGGCTGTTCACCGGCAACAAGTGGGGCACGTCCAACCCGGTGATGCTGCGCGACAACGACTTCGGCGTGGTGCGGGTCCGCGCCTTCGGTACCTACGATTTCCGGATCGTCGATCCGCCGACCTTTCTTCGCGAGGTGGCCGGCTCCGATCACAACTTCCGTCTCGATGAGTTCAGCGACACCATGCGCTCACGCATCGTCAGCCTGTTCACCGATGCCATCGCCTCGGCCAAGGTTCCCGTGCTCGACGTCGCCTCGCGCTACAACGAGCTGGGCGAGGCCCTGCTGCCGATGATCAACCCGGCGGTGCGCGCGAAGTACGGCCTCGAGATCGCCAGCTTCATCGTCGAGAACGTCTCGGTGCCGCCGGAAGTGGAAGCGGCGATCGACAAGCGGTCGAGCATGACGGCGATCGGCAACCTCAATGACTACGTGAAATACCAGATGGCCCAGGGCTTCGAGAAGGGCGGCACCGGCGCCGGCGCCGCCGGCACCGCCGCCGAGCTGGCCGTCGGCTTCGGCCTGGCGCAGCAGATGATGCAGCAGGGATTCACCGGCGGCGCCGCCACGCCGTCGGTGGCGCCGGAGTTACTCGGTCCCGCTGATGCCGCCAAGCTGCTCGGCGTCAGCGAAGCCGACGTGATGACGGTGCTCGAATCCGGCGAGCTGAAGGGGAAGAAGATCGGATCGTCGTGGCGCATTTCGCGCGCCGCCCTGAACGCCTATCTCTCGGCATGACCAGGAGCGCGCGCTGACCGAGATTGCCGCGCTCGAGAAACACCCGTGCCCCGCGTGCGGTGCACAGGCGGAGTGGCACCCGGCAACGCAGAAGCTGGTGTGCCCGTTCTGCGGAACGGAATCCCCCTACGCGATCGATCGCGCCGCGGGCAAGGTGAGCGAGAACGATCTCGCCGCCGCGCTTGCGACCGTCACCGACGCCGATCGCGCCGTCGCCGCCGAGCAGCGCAGCGTGCAGTGCCAGGCGTGTCGGGCGGTCATGGTCTACACAGGCGCGCGGGTCGGGCAGAACTGCGAGTTCTGCGGCTCGCCCGCGCTCGTCGCCTACCAGGAGCTGAAGTCGCCCGTCACACCCAAGGGCGTCCTGCCGTTCAAGATCGATCGCAACCGCGTGCGCGACGACATCCGCCGCTGGTGGCGCAGCAAGTGGCTGGCGCCGGGACGGCTCGCCAGGGCCGCGCTCGTCGATACCGTCCACAGCGTCTACATCCCGTACTGGACCTTCGATGCGCATGCGCACTGTCCATGGGACGCCGAGGCGGGGCACTACTACTACGTGAACGTCGAAGGCCGCGACAGCAAGGGCAATCGCGTCGTGAAGCAGGAGCGTCGCGTGCGGTGGGAGCCGGCGTCCGGGGTCGTGGAACACACCTTCGACGATGAACCCGTGCCGGGAACGACGGGCGTGGCGACGGATCTGCTGCGCAAGATCGAACCGTTCCCGACCAGCGAAGTGGTGCCTTACGACACCGCATTCCTCTCAGGACACGTCGTCGAACACTACCAGGTCGCGCTCACCGAGGCCGCGGGACACTCCGAGCAACAGATGCGCGACACGCTCGAGCGCCTCTCGGCGGCCCAGGTGCCCGGCGACACGCATCGCAACCTGCGCATCCATCCGGTGTTTTCAGGTCAGACGTTCAAGCACCTGCTCGTGCCGATCTGGCTGCTGGTCTACACGTTCGGGCGTCGCTCGTTCCAGGTGGTGGTGAACGGCTATACCGGGCAGATTGCCGGGCGCTACCCGTACAGCCCATGGAAGGTCGCGTTTCTCGTACTCTTGGCGATTGTCGCTTTCGTGCTTGTCACTTATCTTGAAAACTAGTCACTACGGTTACATGAGTGGCACGGTTACCAGCGGTTGGTTGAGAACCCCTGTAACCCCTGTAACCCTGTAACCCCTGTAACCGTTCTTCTTATCGGTCGGGCCGGATCGGCGCATCCGGCCGATCGTGGAACTCCGGGCTCTGCTCCCACGTCTTCGCATCGTCTTCGCCGCGCGGCATGGACGAGGGGTTGACCGGGTTGATGCCATCAGCCTCCGGGTTGGTCGGTGGCGTGCGATGCGCGTTGGGCGCGTCCGGGAGATATTCGTCCGGCTGCAGGTCTGGTTCAGATGGGTGTTTCATGACGATAAGCCCTGCAAGATGTCGACCCGGGCCGCATTGGGTCAGTGGCAGGCACCACCGTTGCAGTGTCTCCAGACGTGGGCAACGCGCAACCCAAAGTGGATACCGCTGTCACCAGTGCCAAGTCGGCCGGACTGCACTATGCGCGCGGTGACCGGCCGGGCATCACGCGCCAGCGCCGGGGCAAGGGCTTCGTCTTCCGCGGTCCGAAGGGTCAGCTCATCCGCGACGCGCGCACGCTGACGCGCGTACGCGCGCTCGTCTTGCCGCCGGCATGGACCGACGTGTGGATTGCCACCGATCCGCGCGCGCACCTGCAGGCCACGGGCCGCGACGCCGCCGGCCGCAAGCAGTATCGCTATCACAAGGACTGGGTCGCCGAGCGCGATTCGACCAAGTACGATCGCATGCTGTCGTTCGCCGAGGTGCTGCCGGTGATCCGCCAGCGCACCCGCCGCGACATGATGGGGCCGGCCAGCTGCCGCCCGCGCGTGCTCGCCACCGTGGTGGAGCTGCTGGGCAAGACCTACATCCGCATTGGCAATGAAGAGTATGCGCGCAAGCACCGCTCGCACGGCCTCACCACCATGCAGGATCGCCACGTCAAGGTTCGCGGCCGCCGCATCCGTTTTGCGTTTCGCGGGAAGAGCGGCGTCTTTCAATCGATCGAGATCGAAGATCCCCGCCTTTCCAAGGCCGTGCAGCAATGCCAGGACCTGCCCGGACAAACGCTGTTTCAGTATCGAGACGACGCCTGCAAGGTGCGCGGCCTGACGTCCACCGACATCAACCGCTACCTGCGCGAGGTCACGCGCGGCCAGTTCACCGCCAAGGATTTTCGGACGTGGGCGGGAACCGTGAGGGCGGCCGAGGCGCTCGACGAGATGGACGCCCCAGCGTCGAAGACCGCCAGCAACAGGGCGATCGTCGAGGCGGTCGACCGTGTGGCCGAAGCACTCGGCAACACCCGCGCGGTGTGCCGCAAGTGCTACATCCACCCCGCGGTACTGGACGCGTTCCTCAGCGGGGTCACGCTCAGTGATGTCTCGCCTGCGCGCGCGAAGGCGGCGAACGGCTTGACGAGCGCCGAGGCGCGGCTCCTGTCGTTGCTCAAGCGTCCGGCTCGCCGCGCCAAGGCGGCCTGAGCGCTCAGGTTGCCGGCCGGAACTCCGTGCGTGTGGCCTTCCGGCGCTCCGCGTACCAACGACACGCCACGTACAACACGCCGACGCACACGGCCGTGACGAGATACAGCAGCGCCAGGCTCCACTGGTAGCCAGGCGGTGGCTCAGGCGGTTCCAGCGGATGGTTGCCAAACAGCCACGGCGACACCGTGCCCGTCCGGATCACCGAGATGACGATCGCCGCAACGTGAATCAGCGGGATGTGCAACACGTAGTAAAAGAGCGGCACGCGTCCGAACACTTCCAACGCTCGCGCGATGGCGCCGCGCGCGTGTTCCAACAGCGGCAGCAGCGCGATCAACGGCCCCAGCGTCATCAACAGGAACAGCAGCGACGCCGGGTACTTCGCCGTGTTGAGGAACGACAATGGCTGCTGCGGTGACCAGTCGCGCGGGTCGCCGTAGATATTGAACGTGCGCAGGATGATGTAGAGCGCAATGCTCGCGACGCCAATCGCCAGGCACGCGCGTCGCCGGCGCTCTTTCGGAAGGTCCATCACCTTGCCGAACGCGTAGCCGGCGGCCATCACGCCGATCCACGGCAGCAGCGAATAGAGGATCGCCAGGCGCGGACCTGACTCGCCGATGCGTACCGAGCCGCCGAAATACAGGAACTGGTAGACCCACCGTAACGGGCTTTCCGCAACCGACCGGCCGATCTCGCGAGAATACGGGTCGATCAGGTTGTGACCGAAGACGACCGCCAGCCCCACGGCGGCGATGGCGTTGAAGGGCAGCCAGACCAGGCCGGCGAGCGCCACCATGCTCCAGCCGATCATCCAGAGCACGCCGGCAAGGTTGTAGTTGATGACGTCGAAGTTGAACGTCCAGAAGAACCGCATCGCGGTAAGTTCGACGACGACCAGCCACAGGCCGCGGATCAGGAGGTAGCGGGAGAGTGCGCCGGTGCCTGGCAGCGTGGCGCGGTGCAGATAGGCTGAGGTGCCGGCAAGGAATACGAATCCGGGTGCACAGAAATGTGTCACCCAGCGGGTGAAGAAGATGGCGGGCTCGGGACCGCCTGCGGGCACGGCGGCATACACCCGCACGTGGTCGATCGCCATGAGGACCATGATGAGTCCGCGGGCCACATCAACCGAGAGCAGGCGGGTGATGGCGGTCATGGGCGGTGATAATTGATAATATAGAACATCAATATCGCAAATCTATAGCGATGTTGTGCACCGGCCGAGCTTGTGAAGCGCGTGCGGTCGAGCGTATTCTGGATCAACGACATGTCTACGGAAGCCCCGGCGAATCGATCGGAGCACCACGTTCAGTTCTTCGATTCGTCGAAATCGCTCGCCGACACCGTGAGCGCCTTCCTGGTCGGCGGGCTCGAACGCAACGACAACGCGATGATCGTCGCCACTCCCGAGCACCGTGAGCTGCTCGGCCAGCGGCTCGACGCCCTCGGCTGGAACGTCCACAAGCTCATCGGCGCCAACCGCCTCGTCGTCGGCGATGCTGTGCAGACGCTCGACAAGTTCATGCGCCGCGACACGCCCAGTCCGATCGCGTTCGACGAGGTCGTCGGCACCATGGTGCAGCGGCTTTCCAACGGCCGTCGCGTGTGGATCTATGGCGAGATGGTAGACGTGCTGGCGGCGCGCGGCAACCTGGGCGCCGCGACGCAGCTCGAAGAGATGTGGAACCTGCTCGGCCAGCGCGAATGCTTCACGCTGTTCTGCGGCTACGCCTCGGGGCACTTCGGCGATCACCGTACCGCCGCCACGCTCGGCGCCATCTGCGCCGCCCACGATCGCGTGCACCGCAAGGCCGACGACATCCTCGCCTCGTTCCTGCTCGATCAGGTCGACGTCAAGGCCGCGGTCAAGGGCTAGGATTCCTCGCCGCGGCTCCGGCCGGCTCCCGTAAGATACGATTCGTCCATGACATTGCAGACGACGCCGAGATTCGAGTCGGCGATGGTCTACGCGCATCACGTCCACCAGAATCAGCGCCGCAAGGGCACCGGCATTCCCTACGTCGCGCACGTGCTCGGTGTGGCCGCGATCGCCATGGAGTACGGCGCCGATGAAGACGAGGCGATCGGGGCGCTCTTGCACGATGCGGCCGAGGATGGCGGTGGCGAAGCCACCCTCGCCGAAATCCGCGCCCGCTTCGGCGACGGCGTGGCCGACATCGTGCTCGGTTGCAGCGACAGCCTGGTCGAGGATCCCGAAGACAAGCTGCCGTGGCGCGAACGGAAAGAAAACTACCTGGCGCACCTCGAGAATGCGGGCCCCGGGGTCTGCCTCGTCTCCGCGGCCGACAAGCTGCACAACGTGCGGTCGATCATCCGCGACTATCGCGATCACGGCGAGGACATTTGGGATCGCTTCCAGGGCCGCCGCGACGGCACGTTGTGGTAC
>JALDXK010000143.1:0-11624 GCA_032155105.1 Acidobacteriota bacterium | reverse complement strand
CCGCGCGCGATTACCGAACAATCGCGCGACGGAGCTGCGGATAGCGGCTGAAGAGCAAGCGAAGATTACGGCGCTACGACTCTAGTTAGTAAGCTTGTAGACGAGCAGCTCCGCGCCGTACCCGGGGCCGCTGACCGACACTGTGATGTACTGCGTTCCGGCCACCGAGTAGGTCATTGGCGATCCGGTCTGCGGCGCCGGCATGAAGATCTGGCCAGCGTCGGCGCCCGTCTTCTTGTCGTAGGCGCGCAGGTAGGCGCCGCGGCCTTCCGGCGTGGTGATGAACCCGCCTTCGCCGGCGACGAGGAGCGTCTTCGTCGTCAGCACGCCGATGCGGCCCTGGCGGCCGGTGCGCGGAATGGTCAGACCCTTCAGCGCGGGATGATTCTTGATGTTGTCGGGCGTTTCGCCGTGAGCGATGGTGAACGCGAGCGTGTCGGGATTGTTCATGTCGATCGCCGTGATCCGCCCGTAGGGCGGCTTGACCAGCGGTAAACCCTGCACCGCGAGCCCGCCGCCACCGCCGCCGCCGGCCGGCTTCGTCGTCGGATCGGGATTTCGCGCCGGCTGCATCACGTAGAGCATGTCGGAGCGCTCCGCCGGCGGTGTGCCGAGACCGATCGAGCTGATGTTGGTGTTCGAGAAGATGTAGAAGAACTTGGTCTCCGGATCGAACGAGCCGCCCTGCCAATTGGCGCCGCCGGTGATGTTCGGCAGCATCAACGTGCCCATCGGACCTTCCCACTTGCTCACTACCGGCGGCGTGAACAACGGCCCCATCTTGTAGCGCGACACGAGCTTGATGGCCTCGGCGCGCAACTCCGGCGTGAAGTCGATCAAGTCGTCGTGCGATACGCCCTGGCGCTCGAACGCAGGGGGCTTGGTGACGAACGGCTGCGTCGGCGAGTACCACTCGCCCGGCACCTCGCCCTTTTCCACCGGGCGCTCCACGATTGGCCACACCGGCTGCCCGGTCGCGCGATCGAACACGTAGAGCCAGCCTTGCTTGGTCGGCTGGCCGACGGCCTTCACCGGCTTGCCGTTGACCGTGATGTCCATCAGGATCGGTGCGCACGGAATGTCGTGATCCCAGACGCCGTGGTGCACGAGCTGGTAGTGCCACTTGCGCTGGCCGGTCTTGATGTCGAGGGCGAGCAGCGTTTCGGAAAACAGGTTGACGTCGGCGCCCTTCAGCTTCGGCGCCGCGCCGCGGTGGCCGCCGTAGTAGTCGCCGGTCGGCAGTTCCACGGGCATGTAGACGAGGCCCAGCTCCTCGTCCGCGCTCATCTGTGCCCACACGCCGGTGTTGCCGGTGTTGGCGGCCGCGTCCGAATCCCACGTGTCGAAACCGAACTCGCCCTTCAGCGGAATGGTGTGGAAGATCCACAAGCGCTTGCCGGTGCGCACGTCGAAGCCGCGAATGTAGCCCTTGGCGTTGTTCTTGCTCCGCGGCGCGCCGCCCTCGCGATGCGCCGCGCCCATCACGATCACGTCCTTGGCCACGATCGGCGCCGAGTGCAGGCCAATCTCGCCGGTGATCAAGTCGATCTCCTGATCGTTGTTCTGTTTCAGGTCGACGGCGCCGTTGGTGCCGAAGGTGGACACAGGTATTCCGGTCTTCGCGTCGAGTGCGTACATCACATAGCCGGGTGTCACGTAGATGACGCGGTCGTCGCCGTTGCCGTCGCTCCAGTACGCCACGCCGCGGCCCGACAAGAGTCGCGGCGCAGCCTCGCCACGTTTCCCCTCGTTCACCTTGTGGACCCACAGCATCTCGCCGGTGGTCGCGTCCAGCGCCACCGCGGTGCGGCGCGTGCCCGCGGTGAAGTAGAGCGTGTTGTTCACCATCAACGGCGTGGCTTGGAAATTGAATTCTTCCCGCGGGCCGAGGCTCGCGGTCTTGAAGCGGAACGCGAGCTGCAGCTTGTTGAAGTTGGTGGCGTTGATCTGATCGAGCGGCGAGTAGCGCGTGCTCGCGAGATCGGCGCCGTAGGTCGCCCACTCGCCGGCCTTCGGCGTCCACTGACCGCGCATCGACACGCTCGCGACGCCGACGAACAGCGCCACGACACTCATTTTTACCATCCAGCGGCTGGGTCGATTCATAGCCGCAAAGTATAATCGCGTTCCGCCTCGTACCGGATCCGCCTTCGCGCCTGCAGCGCTACGGCGCGACAAGTCATGGTGCTCGTTCGGCCTGTCTTACTGCGCCAGCTTATAGACCACCATCTCGCCAGGAAACCCGGCTCCGCTCACGGCCACGGCGATGTACTGCGTGCCGTCCAGCATGTACGTCATCGGTGAACCGGTCTGCGGCGCCGGCATGAAGACCTGGCCGGCGTCGGCGCCGGTGACTTTGTCGTACGCCCGCAAATACGCGCCACGCCCATCCGGCGTGGTGTTGAAGCCCCCTTCGCCCGCGATCACCAACGTCTTGGTCGTCAGCACGCCGATTCGGCCGGTGCGGCCCGTCCGTGGAATGGTGAGGCCCTTGAGAGCGGCGTGGTTACGGATGTTGTCAGGTGTGTCGCCGTGCGCGATCTGCCACAGCAGCTCGCCCTTGTTGAGATCGATGGCGGTGATGCGGCCGTAGGGCGGCTTCACCAGCGGAAGTCCCTGCACACTTAGTGCGGCCGCGCCGACGGGCTTGGCGCCAGGCGTCGCATTCGGATCGGTCGCGCGGCCGGAGATGTAATTCATCTGCGACCGGTTGGCATCCTGCACAAGACCGTGCGCGCTGATATTCGTGTTGGTGAAGATATAGAACACCTTCGTCTCAGGGTCGAACGATCCGCCCTGCCAGTTCGCCCCGCCCGTGTTGCTCGGCAGCATGAGCGTGGCCAGCGGTCCCTCCCACTTGCTTACGACCGGCGGCGTGAACAATGGCCCCATCTTGTAGCGCGACGCGATTTTGATGGCTTCGGCGCGCAGCTCAGGGGTGAAGTCGATCAGGTCGTCGATGCTCACGCCTTGACGCTCGAAGGGCGGCGGCTTGGTCACGAACGGCTGCGTGGGCGAGTACCATTCGCGCGGCACATCGCCGGCCGGCACCGGCCGCTCCTCAATCGGCCACACTGGCGCGCCGGTGGCGCGATCGAGCACGTAGACCCAACCCTGCTTGGTCGGCTGCGCGATTGCCTTGATCGGTTTTCCCTCGACGACGATGTCGACAAGAATTGGCGCGCATGGAATGTCCCAGTCCCAGATGCCGTGATGCACGGTCTGGAAGTGCCACTTGCGTCGCCCCGTGGTGAGATCGAGCGCCACGATGCTCTCGCCAAAGAGGCCGTTGCCGGGGCGATGCCCGCCGTAGTAATCGCCCGTCGGCAGCTCGACGCCCATGTACACGGTGTTCAGCTCCGTGTCGACGCTCATCTGCGCCCAGACTCCCGTGTTACCCGCGTTTGCCGCCGAACCCTCCAGCCACGAGTCGTGACCAACTTCGCCGGGTTGCGGAACGGTGTGGAAGATCCATAGCCGCTTGCCAGTACGGACGTCGAACGCCCGGACATAGCCCATCGCCGCGCGATAGTGCCGTGGTGCGGACCCTTCGATATGCGCGGCGCCGACGATGATGACGTTGCCGGCGATGACCGGTGCGGCGTGCAGTCCGATTTCGCCGTTCTCGGCCTCGATCGTCTGATCGTTGTCGAGCTTCAGATCGACGATGCCGCCGGTGCCAAACGTCGCGATGCGGTCGCCCGTCTTCGCGTCGAGGGACACCAGCTGATACCCGGGTGTAACGTAGATGATGCGTTCGTCCGTGCCGTCGCTCCAGTACGCCAGGCCTCGCCCCGACAATCGTCGCGGGGCGGCTTCACCGCGTTTGCCTTCGTTGATGCTGTGCATCCACAACATCTCGCCGGTCGCCGCATCGAGGGCCACGGCCGCGCGCCGCGTTCCCGCAGTCATGAACACGCGGCGGTTCACCATCAACGGCGTACCTTGCAGCTGGAACTCGGGCGCCGGCCCGAGATTCTCGGTCTTGAAACGGAACGCGATCTGCAGCTTGTTGAAGTTGCTCGCATTGATTTGATCGAGCGGCGAGTACCGCGTGCTCGCGAGGTCCGCGCCATACGTCGGCCACTCGCCGAGCTTGGGCGTCCACTGCCCACGCGTCGAGATGGTAGCCAGGCCGACCAGCAACGCGACCAGAGACAGCTTGAGGGTCGAGCGGTTCGAAACTAGCTTCATAGGCGCGAACTGTATAATTCAGGCGGACAGAACTCAAGCCGCCTGGGAGAATCAATGCAGATGAGAGACGTGCTTCATGCTCTGGTAATCGCCACCTGTGTTTCCGGAGCGGCGTCGGCGCAGACGCCTGCCGCCATCACCGTGACCAGTCCGACGCTCAAGGCCGACGAGGTCGTGCCGATCGACCACACGGCTGATGGCAAGAACCTCTCGCCGGCGTTGATGTGGAGCGGCGCGCCCGCCAATACCAGGCAGTTCGCACTGATCTACGACGATCCTGACGTAGCCTTCGGCACGCCGCCGCAAACGTTCGTGCACTGGGTGGTCTACAAGATTCCGGGTACGGCAAAGGGATTGCCCGCCGAGCTGCCGATGGATGCGGTGCTGACCGCGCCCGCCGACATCGCCGGCACCATCCAGGGCCTGTCTGGCTTCAAGCGCACCGGCTACCGCGGCCCCGCGCCGCCGCCCGGAAAGCCGCATCACTACACGTGGACCGTGTACGCGCTCGACGCCGAGCTGCCGCTCGAACAGGGCCTCAACCGCAACCAGTTGCTGGAAGCGATGAAGGGGCACATCATCGGCCAGGGATCACTGGTTGCTATCTACGAAAGAAAGCCGAAGCAGTAGCAGCAGTCAGCAATCAGCAATCGGCGATCAGAAAAGACAAGAGTTTTTCCTGATTGCTGAATGCTGAATGCTGATTGCTACGACGACACCGATCTCCAGTTCTTCGCCAGATACTCCGCCGTTCTCCAGGCGAGGGCCTGGACCGTCAGCGTCGGGTTACGGGCCCCGCTGGTTCCCATCACCGAGGCGCCGAGCACGCCGAGGTTCGGGACCTCGTGTGACATGCCCCATTCGTTGACGACGTTCGTTTCTGCGTTGCGGCCCATCCGCGTCCCGCCATACGCATGCGTCGTCGGCCCCATCGACCCGATCGGGTTCGCCTGCGTGGCAATCGCGCCGGCGGCTTTGTACCACTCGATCATCTTCTGCTGCGCGGCTTCGCTCACCTTGCGCTCGTTGTCCTTGTAGTCCGCCGTGATGCGGCACACCGGGAAGCCGAGTGGATCTTTCACCACCGGATCGAGATCGAGGAAGTTGTCTTCGTAGGGCAGCGTCGTCTTCTGGAGATACGAGGTGTTGGTGCGATCCACGTTCTTCATCACGAAGGCCTTCCACTCCGAACCCCAGTTCGGCGTCCGTCCGAACGTGCCCATGCTCGCGGCCGAGATCGGACGCCGATCGGACATCACCCAGAGGTTGCCGCCGCCGATGTAGTCGAGGCCGCCGTGATCGAAGTTGTCGTCGGCGAAGTTGTCCACGGCCACGCCCTGCGCCGGCAGGCCGTACCACGCGTTGATGTTGAAGGGGAAGAGCGCAGTGACCGAGGCGCCTTGCGCGTGGCTCAAGTAATGACGGCCGACCTGTCCCTTGTTGTTCGACAGGCCGCTGGGGAACGCCTTCGACTTCGAGAGCAGCAGCAGCCGGACGTTCTCGTAGGTGTAGCTGGCGAGCAGCACCACCTTGGCCGGCTGGATGAACTCCTGTCCGTCGGTCACGTAGGTCACGCCGGTGACGCGTCCGTTCGCGTCCGTGTCGATCGAGGTGACGTGCGCGCGCGTCACGACTTTGAGCCGGCCCGTTTCCTGCGCGCGCGGGATCGTCGTGAGGTGCGGACCGTTCTTCGCATCCACGTGGCAGCCGCCCTTGTTGCAGAAGCCGTGGTACATGCACGCGGAACGGTTCTGGAACGGACGCGAGTTGATCGACGCCGGTCCCGGGAACGGATTCCATCCGAGCCCGCGGGCGGCCGAGGTCATCAGGTCGATGAAGCCGGTGCTGCGCAGCGGGGGCATCGGGTAGGCACGCGTGCGCGGACCCTCGAAGATGTTGCCGCGCTGATCGAGCGTGCCCTTGATGTTGCCGGCCTGTCCCGACACGCCGACTTCATACTCGACCTTGTCGTAGTACGGCTCCAGCTCGTCGAGGCCGAACGGCCAGTCCTCCACCGTGGATCCCTTCGGAATGCGCGACGCGCCATAGCGTCTCGTGGTGTCGGACACCACCTTGAAGTCCCATGGATTGAGGCGCCAGCTCTGCGCCCAGTAGTGCAGCGTGGTGCCGCCCACCGCGTTCATCATCGGATGGCTGCCCGCGCGCGTGGTGTTGGCCTTCGCGTTGGCGCGGTGCGTCGGCACTTCGTGCTGCGCCTTCTGCACCGCCATCGGCCAGTCGCGGACGTTGTTACGCAGTTCATCCGGCGCGAAGTCACGCTTGGTGAGCCACGTGCCGGCCTCGAGGCCGACCACGTTGATGCCGGCCTGCGCCAGCGGCAGCACCGCCACGCCGCCAGCCGCACCGAGGCCCACGACCACGACGTCGGTGTCTTTGAGTCTAGTAGCCATGACGCCCTCCGAGGGGCTTGAGACTTGGGGCTCGGGGCTTGGGAACGTCGCGCGCCTGCTTGTCCGCCGTAGCGGCAGAAGCCGCGGAGGCGGACGCTTTATTAAACATGTTGTGGTCGTAGGCAGACTGGTGGTTTGGCGTCAGCTTCGCGCCGAGCCGCTGATCCTCCACGCTGACGTTGACGCGGATGCCGGGGTAGGCGAGCAAATCCCAGCCGACGAAGTTCGCGTTGCCGCCGTAATAGGGATCGCCGAAGGTGCCCTGCAGCGTGTGCGTGCGTAGCATCGCGAAGAACACCGCGGAGCTGCCCTGGAACCCGGTGGCGGCGCCGGTCTCGACGTCGATCAGCACCGAATCCCTGTCGCGCGTCGACAACTCGAGAAACGGCACGCGCCGCGACGAACGGCAATACGCGTCGAAGGCTGCGAGTCCGGCGGTGTACGCCGGCTTCGATGCGGCGAGCGCGCCGCCGAGCGCGCGATCGATATAGTGCGCCGCCCGCGCCTCGCGCGCGCCGGGCCCGTTGGCATCCGTGGGAATGATGCGCGCGCAGATTTCCTCGAGCAGGTCCATTTCAGACGCGGTGAGGTTCTCGATCGGCTCGCGCCGCGGCGCCGCCGATGGCGCCGCCGGCTTCGCCTGTTCCTCCGCCGGCGCGGGAATCGCCGCGGTCACGGGAATCGTCAGCGCCGCGCCGGCGAGGCCCGCGCGTTTCAGGAGGTCACGTCTGGAGACGCCCGTTGGATGGTCAGCCATGTCGCGCAGCTTAGATCAAATCTGCGCTTGTCCACGTACGCTCGCCACGGGGGTCTCGGAGACACGGAGACAACTTTTTTCTGAATACCAATGCTGCTTAGCGGCACTGGCATTTAGAAAAGCTTTTCTCCGTGTCTCCGTGATCTCCGTGGCTAACGTACGTGGCCAACGTCTGTTAGCATCACGGTCTATGAAAATCGGTTTGAGCCTCGCCTTTGCTTTGCTGTCGAGTGCCGTGAACGCGCAGGTGCTCGATCTGTGGCCGAATGGCAAAGTCGCCTTCGGCGTCTACGCGCCGAGCGAGGCGCCGCGCGGCGCGCCGCCGGTGTACTCGCCGGAAGGCGCGGCGAAGGTCGCGGCCAATCCGCTGTATGACTTCGTCTTTCTCAACCTCGAAGGTGCCTACGATCCGGCGGCGGTGAAGGCGTACGGCGGCGGACTGCGTGGCGCGAACGCGACGCGCAGGATCACGCTCATCGTCCGCATCCCGCCGATCAGCAAGGATGGCGCGGACGCGACCAAGGCGCGCGTGAAGGAAATCCTCGACGCTGGCGCCGACGGCGTGACCATCCCGCACATCCGTGATCTCGACGAGGCGAAACTCGCGTTGAGCTTTTTCGAAGCCGCCAAGGCGAACGTGTGGTCACCGTCGAATCCGAAGGGCACCAAGCTCGCCATGCTGATGCTCGAAGATCCCAAGGCCATCGCGCAGCGCAAGGAGATCGCCGAACTCAAGGGCCTCAGCATCCTCGCGTGCGGCATCGGCAGCCTCGCGCAGGCGCTCGGCGGCGACCGTGCCGGCGCGGAGGCAGGCACGCAGCAGGTGCTGGCGGAAACCAAACGCCTGAAGCTCGCCAACATGCTGCCGGCCACCGTGAAGGACGTCGAACAGCGGGTGAAGGAAGGCTTCTCCGCGATCCTCGGCCAGGGCCCGCAGTCCGACGAGATGATCAAGATCGGACGCGCCGCCGCGGGACGTTGATGTTTATCGGTGTCTAATCGGTGTCTAATCGGTGTCTAATCTGTGGCATCTGTGGCTAATCTGCGCCTAATCGGTGGCCCCGCGCTGGTGGGATCCATGCTGCTGGCCGCACTGAGCACGGCCGCCGACTACGTGTGGTTTCTCGACATCCCGCGGCACCAGGTCCTGTCGGGCTCGATCCATGGCGCGGTGTTGTTCGCCGCCCTCGGGGCCTACCTTGGCTGGCGGAAGGGTAAGTTTGCCGTCGGGCTGATCGGCGGGTTGCTCAGCGGCGTGGTGGCGGCGCTCTCGTTCTACGCGCTCGCGCCGCTCGGCGGCTACAACGTGATGCTGGTCTCGTGGCTGTTGCTGTGGATCCTGCTCGCCGCGCTGCAGACGTATCTCGATGGTCGCCTCGATCTCGCCAAGGCTGTCGGGCGCGGGTTCGTCACGTCGATCGCTGCCGGGCTCGGATTCGCCGTGGTACTGTTTCAGTTGTACAGGGGTTGGCCCCCGGAATCCTTCTCGGTGTTTCGCCACTTCGTGGCGTGGTCGATGGCCTATTTGCCCGGCTTGTACGTGTTGCTCAAACGCTAGCGAGGCTCCGCCTCTGACCGGCGAGCATATGCGGAGCGGCTTCACCTCGCTAGGCCAGCATCTCCTGGCCCCGCCTCCGGCGGGGCGAGAGTCTTGAAGGCCGAGCAAGAAACTTGACTCAAAACGCATGGAATTCGCGGCCTTCAAGACTCTAGTCATGCCTGATCCTCCCGCACATCTCGGCTCCCTGCTGCAGGGGCCGGCGCCGCTGCTCGCGCTGGCGCCCATGCAGGAGGTCACCGACGGCGCGTTCTGGACGCTGGTGCACCGGTTTGGTGGCGCCGACGTCTACTGGACCGAGTACTTCCGCGTCCACTCCACGTCGACTCCGGAGAAAAAAATTGTCGAGGCGATCACGCGCAACACCACGGGACGGCCCGTGGTGGCGCAGATGATTGGCAACGACATTCCGGAGCTGGTCCGCACGGCCAAATTCCTGCAGCAGCTTCCCGTCGCGGCGATCGATCTCAACCTCGGCTGCCCGGCGCCGATCGTCTACCGGAAGTGCGCCGGCGGCGGGCTGCTGCGCGAGCCGGAGCGCATCGACGCGATCCTCGGTGCGTTGCGCGACGCGGTCGGCATCAGGTTCACGGTGAAGACGCGGCTCGGGTTCGCGTCGGTGGAGGAGTTCGATCGGCTGCTGGGGATCTTCGCGCGGCACTCGCTCGATGCGCTCACGGTGCATGCGCGCACCGTCGCGCAGCTCTATCGGCTGCCCGTCCATTACGACCGCATCCAGCAAGCCGTCGAGACCATGACCTGCCCGGTAATCGCGAATGGTCATGTGTATTCGGCGGAACAAGCTGAGGCGTTGTTGACCCAGACCCAGGCCCGGGGCCTGATGATCGGCCGCGGTGTCATCCGCAGCCCGTGGTTGTTCAACCAGATTCGCCAGCAGCTGCGCGGCGAGCCGGTGACCCAGCCGACCGGCCGCGACGTGTGGTACTACATCCGCGCGCTCTGGGACTCGCAGCCGTGCCTCGATAAACCCGAGCGGGTGCGATGCGAACGCATGAAGAAGTTCCTCAACTTCCTCGGCGAAGGGGTGCCGGGCGCCTTCCTCCACCAGATCCGTCGGTCTCAGACTGCCGATGAGTTCCACGGAATTTGCCGCGAGTTCCTCGATCACGATCAGCCCATGGCCATGCTACCGGCCGAGCTGAGTCCGGGTAGCGCGTTCTTGGCCTGATCAGCGACTTTTCCCCGGCGAGGAGTGTCGTCGCCGGCAAGAATTGCCGCCCCGGCAAGGCGTGCCATCCCCGGCCCGCCTCCGCGCTTCAGCGCTTCGGCGAGGCAGGCTAAGAATTGCCCGCCTGTGTCTCTGGATGTCTCTGCATTTCAAGCACTTAGTTAGTTATACTGGCCCCAGAAATTGCGCCTATGAAGCGATTGCTGCTCGCCGTGTGTCTGTTGTCGATTCCGGCCGTTCAACTTGCCGTGGGCGCGCAGGGAGCAGGTGCGCCCAAAGGACAAACGCCCGCGCCTGTTAAACCTGCCGGTGCCGCAAAGCCCGTCGCATCGCACGCCGCGGCAGCCCCGGTCTTTGGCGCCGTCGAGCAAAACGCGCTGGTGAAGCAGTACTGCGTGACGTGCCATAACGATCGCGGCAAGGCCGGCCAGCTCACCCTCGCTGCGTTCGACGCCGCGAAGGCCACCGAGCATCTCGACACCACCGAGAAGATGATCCGCAAGCTGCGCGCGGGCATGATGCCGCCCGCGGGCGCGCGGCGTCCTGACGCCGCACAACTCACCGCGTTGGCTGAGGCGCTCGAGGCGCGCGTCGATCGCGCCGCCCTGGTGAACCCGAATCCCGGTTCGCGTCCGTTCCAGCGGCTCAACCGCGCCGAGTACGCACGCGCCGTGAAGGACATGCTCGGCATCGACATCGATGTGGCGGCGCTGCTGCCCGCCGACACCATCAGCAACGGTTTCGACAACGTTGCCGACTCGCAGGCCTTCTCACCGACCTTGCTCGAAAGCTACCTGCGCGCCGCGGCCAAGGTCACGGCACTGGCGATTGGCGATCCGGAAGCCCCCGCCACCGAAACCAACTATCGAGTGCCGAAGACCGCGTCACAGCTGACGCGCGTAGACGGCGCACCGTTCGGTACGCGCGGCGGCGTGTCGACACCGCACAACTTCCCGGCCGACGGCGACTACGTGTTCAAGGTCGAACTGCACAGCAACGCCTGCGGCGTGCTGTTCGGTGGCCCCAACCAGGGCGAGCAGGTCGAGGTCTCGGTTGACGGTGAGCGCAAGGCGATCATGAACATCGATCCGCGGATGGCCGAGACCACCACCGGCCTGTCGCTGAAGACGCCACCCATTCACCTGAGCGCCGGCGTGCATCGCGTGACTGCGGCATTCATCCAGCGCTTCGAAGGGCCGGTGAACGATCTCATCGCGCCGATCGATCACACGCTGGCCGACACCCAGATCGGCGTCGCCGTTGGCATCACCACCCTCCCCCACGTCAAGGACTTCAGCATCGTCGGTCCCTACAACGTGACGGGCATTTCCGACACGGCGAGCCGCCGCAAGATCTTCACCTGCCGGCCGACGTCTGCGGCGGATGAACCGGTGTGTGCGGGCAAAATTCTCCGCGGCATCGCCACGCAGGCGTTCCGTGGCCCGGTGAGCGACCGCGACTTCCAGGGCCTGATGAAGTTCTATACCGACGGCCGCAAGGAAGGGGACTTCGAGT